>JAKAMI010000019.1 GCA_021812945.1 bacterium | reverse complement strand
AAGCGGTAGCCGGGCTTAGATTACTTGAACCGTCATGGTTGAAACTTGAAATGGTGAAGGAGAGAGTCTGTCCGGTTGAGACAGTCGCAGACTTAGGAGAAATAGAAACATGGTCGAAGTTAGCGCAGGTGTCTACCACCGGAGCGGAGACAGTCACCGAGGCGGTGACCGAACCTCCGCAGGCAGAGGTAGCCGTGACGGTGTAAGTCCCCGGAGTCGAGGGAGCGGTGTAGTGGCCGCTGGAGTTGATAGTGCCGGAGTCGGCCGAGTAGGACAAAGTCACCCCGGGCATGGAAGAGCCTCCGGAGTTGACAGCCAGAGCACTGAAGTCGGCTGTGCCGCCAGTGAGAATCGAGGCGGTACTGGGTGAGATTGTCAGATGACTGAAGCCGTCGCAGGTCGAGTCCCGAGTGTAGTTGGCGGTGTAGGAGGAGAGAGTGGGGGTTACCGAGGTGTCAGTGGTAGCTAGGGTTGAGCGTACCTGCAGATAACGCTTTTGCTGGCCAGAAAGCAGTGTCGATAAACTAATTGCCACTCCGGAATAGTCTTGGTCGGCTGTCCACGATCCCCAACTTAAGCCATCGCTTGATGTTCGAAAAGCATAAGTAATCGTGGTGGCCGCGTTACCCGAACCAAAATTGTGATCGACTTCGTTCGGAGTGAAACTGTCCCAGTGTTGAAAGGTTGAGGTTCCGTCCAGTTGCGTTGCGGCAGAGGTGTGAGTGCCGGGAGAAGAATAGGTAAAGCTGCTAGGATACATGGAGTTACTTGCCATGAATCCGGAAGGAGCGCTTACCCCACCCATCGCATAAAGGTGTTCATTTACTATAGCAATCGATTGCTGATACCCCCACGATGGAGACTGGCTTTTACTCGCCCACGCATCAGCGACTGGATCATACTCGTACATGTAAGCGCTTACGGGTGCCGTTCTTGAAATATTACCATTGACCGCATAAACTTTTCCATTTATGGCTGCTGACCCAAGATATGTTAGGGCAACTGGCAAGGGTGCTTTGGCCACCCACGTCCCAGACGAAATGTCGTACCTTTCGACATTATTTACTGCGATCCGTTGGGTGTCGACTGGTAGAGGGTGAATGTCACCACCAATAGCATAGATTTTATTATCATATGTCGCAACTGCTAGATTAGTACGAGCTGTTGGCATTAAGGCCAACTCGCTCCAAGTGTCATTTGATGGGTTATAAGTCTGAGTTAATGCTGATTCCCTTTCGTTACACTGCAGTGTATCCGGATTACAAACTTGCCCATTGGCCCCTCCAATTATATAAATTGTATTATTAACAGCCACGGCATCATGTCCATAAACCCCAATCGGTGGTGGAGTCTTAGATTGCCAATGGTCTAGAACCGGATCATATTCATAGGTATATTTACCTGCGTCAGGATTAACCGGATTAACCGACCCGAATAGATAAATTTTACCGTTTACTGCCGCAGCCGCTGTAGTTTTCCATGATTTAGCCATATCAATCGGAGTCCTGGCAATAGGAGACCATGAGTTGGCCGATGTGTCGTAAACTTCTGAATAGGTGTTATCGTAAACCCCACCAGAATAACCATTACCAAAAACGTAGATTTTAGCGCCGACAGATGCTGCAGGTGCGTAATAGTGAGCCTCGCCCATCGCTGTCTTAGTGACCCATAAATTACTACCTGTCTTTCCCAGTTGCACTGAGCCTGAGACAGCGTGCGTGTCTATATTACTAGCAGCACCGAGTTCCCACGCACTTTGTGTGCTAATTGTGAATGAACCTGAGTTAGCTTCCACTTTCAACCCTCTACTGCGATGGAACCTTTCTCTCACTACAAAAAAACCACCCACAAAAATGGCTAGAACAAAACCAATAATGGCAATCCTCGGAAGGTATTTACCCATTGTCCATATTATACAAACAATCGAGCTTCCTTCAAAGTACCATATTCTCGATAGGTCAAATCTTTTCGCAGATATCCTAGAGATATTGCTTCCACAATATTTATGCAGGCGAAAATCATAGTTGGATAGAAGAAGGCGCTCTGTATATCAGAGCGCCTTCAGTATTCCTACTGCACCAACCAGTTTCACCAAGCGAGTTGGGGAGGACGGCTTGCCACCTCGAGTCCCAACCAGAACTTGAGGGTCTCGGCCTCGCTAGGCTGGTTGGCGGCCAGCCACTTCACGTGTCCATCGGCGTAGCAGATATTGCCACCACCGTGGTGCACGTCTCGCGGCGTGTTGACGGCGAGCTCGTAAGTACCGGTGGTGCCTTCGCCAAAAGCACACACACTACTTGGCGACGCTGGCGTCGCCATAAGCCGATTGACGGCAACAAGGCGAGCGACTCTCTGTTGGCCTTGGGGCGTGAGGTTAGAGTTAATCCCGTAACTGCCGCCACTCCGGCAGCTGAAGGACTTGGTTAAGTACGGCCAGAGGTCGCCCCCTGATTCCTGAGTGCGGCCATACACGTCCCCGCCAATATTGCGTAGATTACTTGTGGCAATCCACATTGTTGGTACACCGTCGTCGTGATCGCAGGTGTACATTTGCAGCGCCATTCCTAACTGTTTGAGATTGCTGGCGCAGTCTGCCTGACGCGCCTTCTCTCTGGCGCTGGCAAAGACGGGAAAGAGGATCGCGGCCAAAATCGCGATCACGGCGATGACCACGAGTGTCTCGATAATCGTGAATCCGCGTCTCATCTCGAACGCCTCCTTTACCCCGACAGGCGGGGTGTTTTGGAAAGATCTTGGCACCGATAGCATTCCTCTTCAGGAATCCATCGGTTTTTTTGCCAAATGCGGTGATTCGTTTCAAATCACCTTCATCTGACGGAAATCATTTTATCTTTTTTAATTTTTTATTCATCCTGATGCTATATGACCCGTAACCGTTTTTTTCATAGAACTTTATGGCTTGCTTGTTGAACGAATACACCATTACCGTTAGATCGGTTATTTTTTTCTTTTTCGCCCAGTTCTCGGCCTCTTGCATCAGGGCTTTACCGATACCTTGGCGCTGAGAACTTTTAGCGACTGATAACTCTTCAACGGATACACGACGGTAAGGCTTAGTTACTTCGTCGCCACTATCTTCTTCGATCGTAATATTTATTACTCCTAAAACTTTTTTATCAACTTCAGCCACAAAAATTGCAGAATCTTTATCTTCCAGGGTATTGATGTATGTTCCCCGTGGTAAGAGTTTCAAGGGGACTTTTCTGTAAGTGCCTGGTATCGCCTCAAAATGCAATTGATAAGATTCTCGATAAAGAGAATCGATAATCTTATAATCTTCTTCAATGGCTTCTCTAATTTTGATTTTGTGATTGATCATTGGTTTTTAGTCTAACTTCTGCCCCCCCTCGAATGTTCATTAAACACTCAAGGGGGGAACGGATGCCCCTACGACTCAAAGGGGTTCTTGATCTTGAACTTCTCTGGCTTGTAACTGTTCTTGGTCGGTCCTGGTTTTCGTCCGGGACCTTCCGGCACCGGCTTTTGGTGCCGGTCGCGCTTGCTCTTCCAGTTACCAGTGCCCTGCTTCTTCGGACCGTGCGCCATTGTGACTACCTCCTTTGGCACATCACAACTGGCGTCTCCGGCAGTTCTCCTGAAGGAACCTGCCGGTTTCAGCCAAAGAGATCTTTTACGGATTCAAAACCTTCTCTGGCTAAAACAGCGATCATTCACTCACACGCTAGCACAAACAGCCTCATTTGTCAAGGGTGTTTTCGATAACCACTCACTGTATTGTCATTTCTAGTCCGCTTGGCGGCGAGAAATCTCCTGATCCGCTATTGTATATCACGCAGGGGATTTCCCTCGAGAATCTGTCTTCGGCTACCGCTCAGACCCTGAGCCTGTCGAATGGGAGGGTTCCTCAGAATCTCGAACGGTCTCGCTCGATGACTCGCTCGAGACAGTGAGCGGTTACTTTAAAAAATGAATTTTCCACCAAAACACAGCCTTTGCTGGTGAGTTAGTTTATACTGGCATCAATAATCTAGACAGTAAAAAACCTCAAAATCCACAATCAAATCCCTAAAAAATCAGCTTTTTAGCATCTCTAAAATTTTATCATATTGTTCATATGATGTGCTATTGCACCAATTGTCTGGGTCTTTTTCTCGAGATTTTTGGTAACCTTCAAATGAAAACCATCGAGCATCAGCCATTTCGCCATCAGTAAAATCTAATGATGATGGACTCATATCCAAGAGAACTATATAATTTTTATAAACATGTTTTGTGTCATCTCTACTCCCTTCTTCAAATACGGTAAAATTTTTCTCTGGAATTGACAAACCGAGTTCTTCTGATAATTCTCGGACTGCTGTTTGAATAAAATTACAACCAGACCTCATATGCCCGCCAACATATGTTTGCCATTTCCCTGGGTTACCGGAAACAAGGGTAGAACGATGAGTACACAGTATCTCTCTCCGTGAATTCATAATCCAGATATTCGTAATTCCATGCCAAACTTGTAACGGTTTATTATGAACCACGCTGCGAATCTGCGATGTCGCTGGATTGCCGCTATCGTCAAAACAAACCAGATGTTCTTCAGGACCTTTTTGTGTCGCCATGTGTGTAATTATATCTATTATTTCTCTAAATTAAAAGGCCTGTCGAAGATGAGTATCTCAAACAGACCTTTCGGTTCCGGATCGTGCCGTGGCGATCCTTATTGGAAGATCGAGGCAAGCTCGGCAAGCATGCCTTTGACATTGGGCAAAGCAAGTAGGTGTTGTGCCTCGGCAAGAGTTGCAAGCTCTTGTTTGTATGCTCTTGCTGTTTCTTCATCCGCCTGCTCTTTGACGAACAGACGAAATTCCGTCATTGCCCTCTCGACCTCATCCCGGCTTACCCAATCTGGCGGATTGGGTTGCTCCAGAAGGGAGAGAAGGAAAGCCAAGTCAAGATAGGTGGAAAGTGTTTCGGGAACGCTTTCAACAATGACGAATTCGTTGTCTAGTTGCTGCTGTATCTCGTTGTCAGCGCATTCCCGGGCTTCGGCAACCAGAAAGTCGATATAGTCTCGCATGGCTGTGGTAGTGGTGCCGAAAACCTCCCGTCGGTTAAAGCGCCTTATCATTCTGGCAACACGCATTGTCCACGATGCTTGGACGAACACCTTGAGGTCGTAGAGCTGACTGACTTCAGACGGAACAACCATTGTCCCGTCCAGAAGAAATGGAGTCCCGCTTGTCGCGGGAAACAGGTTGTAGGGGTAGCCACTTCCTTGTTCGATATATAGACCACTGGTACCGGGAAGCGGTGAAGTTTCGATCGGTTCATCGATCCGCCCAAACAACTTGCCGTTCCATACCAGCTCTCCAGCGGTCCGATAGCAGCGGTGACCTCGAGACACTGCACCGATTTTCACGATGTCATAGCGTGGAACCATAAAAATCTTTCCCTGGTTGATGCACCAGACCATCTTTCGAAAGTCATCGAGAAAGAACTTTTGAGTGTATTCTGCTGCATTCAAGTTATCCACGTTGATCCAGAGATCGAACGGCAGATAACTGAAACTCCTTCCGAGAGATGCTTCAGCGTACGAGAGGAGCTCTGAGCAGAAACGGCTTTTGCCGCTAGCGACATAACCGGTTACGGCGACCAACAGGTTTTGCCCGTTCTTATTCGCATTCAGCGCTCCCAGATCTCGTTGGATCCGGTTTAAAGCGTCTCGGTATAGTAGCATCTGTCTTATCTTCTTTCTGCTTTGAGAATTGCGTCCATGCGCCTTCGGGTTTCTGAGGCCTGGGTTTCTACCCCTCTGGATATACACCATCTCAGGTGCCCAAGCAGATCAGCCAAGTCGAGAAAGCGTGCCGCTCCGACAAGAGCTTCGCGAGATTCGCTACCGCAGCCATATGCGGATAGAAGCACATTCCACTGCCAGTCGGATTCCATGAACCTGGGAAGCTTTCTCAGTTCCCATGCGAGACAATACTCTCCAGCATGCTCCCAGTCAATCAGGCCAGCAAGTTTCCCCTTTCTCACTATGTCAAGTACCCCTTTTTTAAACAAGTTGTCTCTGTCTTTGGGGATTAGCTGTTAATGTTAAGTTTATGTAATATTGTTCTCTGAATTTAATCGGGGAAGTTTTTAGGGCAGTGTGTATCCGACTTCGGTTGTAGTAGTTGATTTGCAGATGGATAGCTTCTATCAGTTCTCCCCATGTCTCGTACTGATCCGGCCAACCAAGATCAACCTTGAAGCCTGAGTAAAAGGCTTCTTGAAAACCGTTCTCCCAGGGATGGCCTTTTTTACTCATTGAGATGGTGATTTTGTGTTGTTCTAGTTTGTTGATGTAATCGTATGAATCGTACTCGCTACCCTGGTCTGAATGATGATATTTTGGCATTGCTTCTGTTTTGTTTAGAGCCATATTTAGAGCTTCCAAAACCAGATAACGATCGTGTTTTCCGGATACGGCCCAGCCTAGGATCTCCCTGGTAAACAAGTCCATGATTGTCGCCAGATAAATGAACTTGCCTTGAAACTTGATGTAGGTGAAGTCGGCTACCCAAACAATATTTGGTCTGATCGGGCAGAAGCCTTTGATCAAGTTTTGATATATGGTTGGCGATTTGTTTAAGTCATCCGGTTTAATTGGTCGTTTGACTCGGCGTTTGTAGGGTTTAAGATCAAATTTTTTCATCACTCGTCGGATGCGTTTCTTGTTGATCTTTAGCTCCATAGCAACTCGTTTGTGGCCATAAGCCGGGTGAGCAGCTAAAACCCTCTCGATCTCCAGCTTAAGAGCCGAATCCTTAGATGACATTTTCGGTTTGTAGTAAAGGGCTTGTCGGCTGATGCCCAGTGAAGCAGCCAGTTCGGTTTTAGTTGTTTTTTCTCTGACAATTGGGTTGTTTTCCAGCTTCTTCACGACCGCCCCCTTTTTGCCCGCTTAATCTCAAGCGACAACTCACCGATGATTTCACACAGAGCTTGATTTTCTCTTTTTAGGCGGGATAACTCCAGAAGGTTACAGTTTGAAGCTTTCGATTCTTTGGCTAGCCAGCCGTAAACAGTCTTTGGGCTGACACCGGCATCGTTAGCCGCTTGATGAGCGGTGATACCGTCGTTTTTAATTCGGGACAGGATTTGATCGCGGATCTCTTTTGGGATTGGTTTAAACATTGGGTTGCCTCCGTGGCAATTGTCCCAAAGTTAGAGACTATGTGTAAAGTATATTAGGTACCTGCCACTATTATGTTCTTGAGGTCTAGGTCTCCTTGGCAAAAGTCCGGGGCGACGTTGTCGAAATAAATGCGGTGTGTGTCTAGTTGACGGTACAACCAGGAGATATACGGTCTCAGGTCGCATGTACCATTTGATTCATGCCAACTTACCCATTTGTTCAGCTGAGCATTCAAGAAGCTGCCGAAAGTGGGAAATGGCTGGGTTGGTTTGAGTTCGCAGTTCAGCGAACCGAATGAACCATTTGGTATGAGTCTGTGTAGTTGGCTGAGTATTTCTCCCAGTTGCTGTAAAAAAGGCGTTGTCAGGTCGGCTGGTGTGGGTGCCCTTCCCACAATATGAGACATCTCCACAACCAGACCCTGCCGGGGTTCTATTAATTCGGGAGCGATCTTGCCGAGTGGTGACGTGCGAAGGAATTGGAGTATATTGCTCTCTTTGGCAGCCTGCTGAACCGTCAAGCAGTATTTTCGATACGCCGCGGAGCTATTCATGTTTTCTCCTTCGCGCAGTCTGCAATCGAGCTCAGTTCAGCCCATCTTGATGGCAAATCCGTTGAATCAAACAGGATGCTCCCAACAACCAATTCATCTACCATATTGGTCATGGCATGAAAAGTGTTATTACTGACTCCTCCGTCGATACCCAGACGGCAGGGAGATCGGAGCTTCTCAATCATATCGCGGATTCCCTTTATCCGTTCATTGAGTCGTCTGTCTGGTTCGCGCCCATAAGTTGCAACGGGAATTGCCATCATGAAGACTGTATCAAGAAGGTCTAGATACGGGACCACAACGTCTAGTTTCGTTCTGACATCAACCGCAAGGCCAACTCGACAACCAGACTCTTGGGAAACGGCCACGAACCCTTCTATGAACGATGGCGCAGTTTCCGGAAAGAGATGCAGCATTGCGAGATCTTTACTTGTAAGAAAACTCACATCTGGTAGCGAGTTGTTCAGTTGAAAGATATGGAGGCTTGCCGAAACCCTCGCATGCTGACTCCACGCTGTACGGACCTCCCGAAGATCAAAGAAGTTTGGTAGCGTCATGTCGTGGCAAGCATCGATGTGGACCGATTGACATCCAAGCTCTTCCAACAGTCGGATAGATGTAATCAGCGATGCAGACATTCTCGCGACACTAGGACTCAGCAGAGCCATTATTCACCACCAACTCGGCTAGCATCGATTGCCAGCGCTCAAGTTTCTTGATACCATCCCCTCCATTGAAATGATACGCGCAGACTTCTTGTCCGTTGAGCCAGAGCTTACCGGCCGACACCGTTTGCTTCTCGTATTGCCTTAGGCAGTTATGAGTTGTCGGCATGGTTGTCACCGGCAATTGATAACGCGTAAGGCAATAGTTGATCATGTTCTGATCGAATATGGACGGACGATTACCGGTTACAGCAATGTAATCCCTCCAAACGATCAGAAAGTGGTGGAACCAGTTGGCGTGAGAATTGCGAGAAGCAAAAAACACGCCTGTGTTGAAGTAGTGATAGCCACCATCGCTGGTACGACGCATTCGGAACTCGGGGTCATAGGGACGGAACTCCTCTTCCATTTTCTCTTTGTAACCCACGAACAGATCGGGCACGATGACCATGCTACCCTCGCAGAGATTGAAGAATGGATTCTGATCCCAGAAGTTACGGAGAACGAGGACGTCCAGATCGAGGAATAAGACCCGGTCAGCTTCCGGGAGATGTTCAAATAACCTGAGTTTTTCGGCACAAGCGTGATCCGGCAAATCGCTCGGGAATGGATTGCCGGACGCGGAAACCTCGATGGTTTGGCAGTCCAGCGACGAATTTGGAGTGAAGCCGTTGAGACAAAGCACTGATATGGGTAGCTTCGTCAAGCCACGGATTGCCAATAGCCAAGGTCCCAGAAGTCCAGCATAGCCTGTGTTGCAGATGGTGACGATCATGTCCATAGTATTTTCTCCTCTTTCGCTCTGATGAAGTCGGTTAGAGCTGCGAGAGATTCCTCAACAGTGAGAATCTCGGTATCCAAATTCAGACTCACTAAGCCTGTGCGATCTTGAGCCGCAAGCCGCTCACAATGAGCCAGGGACTGAGTCCTATTGTCGTCGCCGCGATTCTGAAGGCGGCGGCTGACCTCATCGTAGCTAGTGTCTAGCCAGATCCACTGCAGATCTGGAATGATTGCCCGTCGCGAGAGAAATTCATGAACCTGGGTTATTGAAAAGACGTGAATAGCACGCACTTTCGACCAGCGCGACCGGAAGATTGAACCGAGGTCGACCCAGTACCAGTTACCGCGGGCTTCTACATACTCTGCAAAACGCGGATTGTTCTGGTAGACAGTAATCTCACAAGGATCGACGAAGTGGTAGTCTACACCATCTGTTTCACCTGAACGTGGTTGGCGAGTAGTATATGCGATATATCGCATCATTCTATCGCCTAACGGCGAGCTTAGAAGTCGCCGGATAAGAGTTGTCTTGCCGGAGCCTGTTGGACCGCCTATAGCCAGAGAAATCGCTGGTGGTAAAACAGGACGCTTCAACAGGCTGTGTGAGATTGAGCCGGGGGAACAGTCGGAACACAGAACTTGAAAATCCCCTGCCCAGACCGATACACGCTCGTCGCTTCTGGCCGTCGGAACATCGAATAGTCCGTTGCTTACTAGTCCTCGCTCTGTCAAACCAAGGACAAGTGCAACCCAAAGTCCTTCTATCCTGTCGGGTGTTAAGTCCGGCAGTTCAACATGGCAATGCTGTTTAGGACGATGGGCCACGATTCTTCCTCTGATACTTGGGTTGGTTAGTATAGAGAAGACGCATTGCTCGGTCTCAGTTACCACCTCATTCACATCCTTTCGCTAAAAGCTACGCTACAGCGCTGTATTCAACCAGTAACAGTTGTTGTCATTTGTCAAGGTACGTCATTAGGGAATCCCCGAATGACACAATAGCTTAACATTATCACGGTCTTTTGTAAAGAAAAGACTGAAACGTGTTTTGTTTTATGTAACCGCCCCATGTATTGTCGAGAGCCCGCTTGGCGGCGAGAAATCTCCTGATCCGCTATTGTATATCACGCAGGGGATTTCCCTGCCTACCGGCAGGCAGGTCGTTCGCCGACTCGCTCGAGACAGTGAGCGGCTAGCTTGTCTACTCGCTTGTCAAATGACTCGCCCCTGACCAATAGCTAACTGCCGGCCACGAAAGAGTACTCGTTTGAAGAGCTGGTAGTACCTCCGGAATCCGTACCGGAAAGCTTATAGTAATAATGGGAGCCGGCGGCGACCACTAGAGTAAGCGAGTGAGTGGTTGTCTGGGTCGCGTCGTCTTTGACGCTGCCGTAGGCGCCACTCGATGTTCCGTAATCGATATGGCTGTTGGCGGCGACCGAAGTCTGCCAGGTGATCTTGGTGTGGGTGGCGTCAACCGTTTGAGCCGCGACATTTGAAAAAACGGCCGAGGTTTTTATCACGTTTATCGTAACTTCATCCTTGACGGTACTGCCGTTATTATCAGTGGCTATAGCAGTTAGTTTATGAGAGCCAGAAGACAGAGCGGAGCCGTTGTAATTTGTCGCAAAAGGCGAGGCGCCGATGACTCCGATAGACACGTTGTCGATGAAATACTCGACCTGCTTTGTGCCGTCGGAAGCACTGACGGCGATCTGAAAATTACCGCTAACATTAGTGTTATCTTGAGGCGAAGTTATACTCAGGGTGGGCGCGACAGATTTAGCGTCGCAGGCGTCGGTTGGGGGTAAACCATCAAGACCGATAGAGGCCAAATATGCTCGTACCGGTCCCTCCCAATTTGGTTTTTTGGGTTCCTCCGAATGGAGATTGGTAAATGTTCGATATTCCGTGAAGCTGTCCGGGACATTATCCCCAGCTAACAGACCGTTGGCCTTGCAGACGCGCACTTTGACATGAACATCATCTTGTTTTTTGGGGACTTGCCAGCTGGTAAAAATATCGGTGATAAGCTCGGTTGAAGCGTCGGTTGGCAACTTATTGGAAAATTTATCCACAGTGACGTCGACTATACCCTCGGGACGGGCAAAATCTTCGTTGGGAACATTGGCCAAGGCTTGTTCCATATAGGTATGGAATATCGGAGCGGCGGCGACAACCGCTTCTCCCTGATTCATCGGAGCGGCGTCGTTGTTTCCTACCCAAACTCCAGTGACCAAAGATGGAGTGAAGCCCATAGTCCAACCGTCTTTGTAGCTAGAGGTGGTTCCGGTTTTAGCGGCAACGGTACGCCCGGGGAAAGCAAGCGCGGAATTGGATCCGAAAATCGCCGATCTGGTTTTATTGTCGGAAAGTATATTGGCAATCTCGTAAGCGATCTGCGGGTCAAGAACTTGCTTGCCTTTGTCTTGAGCGGGATCGTATTGGTAAAGAAGTTTACCGTTGTTGTCCTCGACTCGGAGAATAGCGCTAACGTCATGTTTGATGCCTCCATTAGCAAAGACAGAATAAGCGCCGGTCATATCGACAAGTTTAACCTCACCGGTGCCGAGAACTAAAGATAGTCCGTAAAAATCGGCCGGTTGATTAAGCGTCGTGATTCCTAAATCGTGAGCCGTATCGAGCGATTCTTGAATCCCCGCCAGGTCCAGAGTTTTGACCGCCGGAATATTCAGCGAGTTGTCAAGCGCAAACCGCATCGTGACGGCGCCGTTGGTTCTACCGTTGTAATTCTTTGGCGTGTATCCGCCGCCGAAATCGGTGGTGACATCAAATAAAACTCTGGCCGGGTTATTTTCCGGTTTTTTGAATGCGGTAGCGTAAACAATGGGTTTGAAAGACGAACCGGGCTGGCGATTGCTGGTAGCGACATTGACGTTACCATCGATAGAGGTGTCGAAGAAATCCTTACTGCCGACCATCGCCAAAATCTGGCCGGTTTTCGGATCAATCGAGGTCAGCGCGGCATTGTTGGCGTTAAATCGTTTTTTGTTGATGGCGGCGCCATCAGAGACCGCTTTTTCGGCTATGGCCTGTTTACCCGGATCGAGAGTCGTGATGACTTTGAGCCCGGACTTGTTGATCTTTTCCTCGCCGTACTTCTCGACCAGCTGGTCGAGGACATATAGAGAGAAATGAGGAGCGTGAATAGAGTCCTTGCGTTGGCGCACCCCGACTTTATTGGCATCAAAATTTGCATTGACCGTAGTGGTGTCAGCAGTCTTGGCAATTTTGGCTTCATCGTCGCTCAAGTAACCAGTCTTGACCATTTGGTCCAAAACATAATTGCGGCGGGTTACCAGATCCGGAGTATGAAGACCGTATGGCGAATAGTAGGTCGGAGATCTGGGAATTGCCGCCAGAGTCGCCGCTTGCGAGACACTCAAATCTTTTGCCGGAATGCCGTAGTACATCAGAGAAGCGGCTTCGGCGCCGGCCACATTGCTACCATAGGGGATTTCGTTCAGATACATAGTCAGGATCTGATTTTTACTATACATCTGTTCGATTTCCAAAGAGAGAATCAACTCTTTGATTTTTCTGGTATAGGTTTGTTGAGTGTCTAGGAGTGCTAATTTCACGTATTGCTGAGTCAGAGTGGAGCCGCCCTGAGTGTTTACGTCCCGATGAAAAATGTTGTTGTAAACCGCCCTTAGGACCCCTCTGATGTCCACTCCGTGATGGTTATAAAAATTTTTATCTTCGGTAGCAATGGTGGCCTTTTTGAGATTATCCGAGATCTGGTCGCTTGCGACCACGGTTCGTTTTTGTTCTCCGGTTTCGTAGATCAGATTACCGTTTCGGTCCAGGATTTTGGTCGATTGAGCTACCGACCGCCGCGCAATATTACCGGGCGTAGGCAAATCCTTGGAGAACCAAACGAAAAGGATTACTACAAAAAGAACCAGAGCCAAAGAAAAATAGATCAGAAGTTTGGTTAGTGATTTGAAGCCGAATTTGCCTTTTTTATAGAAATTCTTTTTGCGAATACGCAGCGGATTGCCAAACGGAATCAGGGCTTTTCCACTCATAGTTCCTTCTTTCTTGGTCTGATTTTTGTTTTTGAAACGGAATTTAATCTGTAATTATGCTTGAATTGTACCACGAATATGGATATATTGTAAACAAGACCGCATGAATAATAACGTATGGTGACCCCCGCTGATCGACTCCACTGATAAGTCACTTCCTACTAGTAGGGATCCCGCTCCGATCTGTGGAATCGATCTGCGGCGGTCGCGGTACAAGTTAATGGAGTAAATATGGACTCAATACTAAATTATCGCGGAGTCGAAGAGATTATTTCCAAGGTCAGTCTTGAAAAACGCTTAAAATCCGGTAAAAAATTACGCATCAAGCTGGGAGCCGATCCAAGCCGTCCCGACATCCACTTGGGGCACGAGGTAGTCCTAAGGCTTCTCAAAAGATTTCAAGATCTTGGGCATCAGGTCATTTTTCTGATCGGGGATTATACCGCCAAAATAGGGGATCCGAGCGGCAAAAATAAAACCAGGCCGATCTTGTCCGACCAAGAGATCATCGCAAACGCCAAAACCTACGCCGATCAGGTCGGCAAGATATTGGATATCGGCAGAGTCGAAATCCGCTACAACAGCGAATGGCTGAAGAATCTAACCTTTTCTGATCTTTTGAGAATATCCTCGATGTTCACTGTGGCCGGCATGATCGAGAGAGATGATTTCAACAATCGTCTCAAAGCGGGACAAGAAGTCGGGCTTCACGAACTCATGTATCCGGTGATGCAAGCCTACGACAGCGTATCCCTGGAAGCTGATGTAGAGCTTGGAGGTACAGACCAGAAGTTCAACTTTTTGGCGGGACGGGAACTTCAACGGAAAATGGGTGCGGAGCCGCAGGAAATCATCATGTGCAAACTTTTGGTCGGCACCGATGGCAAAGAAAAAATGAGTAAAAGCCTGGGAAATTACATTTCCATTACCGACTCGGCCGAAGAGATGTTCGGCAAGGTTATGTCGATCGGCGACGAACAGATCATTAATTATTTCAATCTTTGTACCGAACTTCAAGATGCTCAGATTTCCGAATATCAAAAAAAACTCGAAGAAGGCTTCAACCCCAGAGACATCAAGTTTAAGCTGGCGACGGAAATTACGGCCATACACTACGATCAGACGACAGCCGAAGAAGCCGGCAAGAAGTTTAATCTAATCCATCAGAAAAAAGACATTCCGGAGGATATTCCGAAAGTTGAGCTTGAAGGGGAGTTTACTATTATTGCCCTACTAAATCGGCTCAAGATGGCCCAGACCAACTCAGAAGCCCGGAGACTGGTTGAGCAGGGCGGGGTAAGGATCGACGGATTAACAATTACCGACCCGAAAGAAATTCTAAAAACCCACCCCGGGATGGTGATACAGGTCGGGAAACGAAGATTCGTGAAGATCCGCTAATCTCCTCACGAAAGTACAAAAGTACAAACATAGGATGTCATTCCCGCGGGAATGACGCAAATTTCATGATCGATTTCAAAAAAGAACTCAAAGATGAGATAAAAATTGCGCTTCGGGCGATGGGAGAATCGGCCGATTTTGAAATTGAAGAGCCAAAAAATACCAAGTTCGGCGATTTGTCGTCCAATGTCATTTTGACATTGGCAAAAAAGTCGCAATATAAACCGGAGGAGTTGTTTAAGAAATTAACTGCTAAACTTCCCGAAAGCCGGCATTTCACCAGGCCTGAATTTGCTGCCGGTTTTCTGAATTTCAGCCTCAAGAAACCGGTGGTCGAAAAATCCGTCAGGGGCATCATCGCGGAGGGAGAAAATTACGGCCGGAAAACTACCGGACACGGAAAGAAAGTCAACGTCGAGTTTGTTTCGGCCAACCCTACCGGACAACTGCATATCGGTAACGCTCGAGGCGGTCCGATCGGCCAAACAATTGCCAATCTTTATGAGAATTACGGTTACAAAGTTGATCGAGAATACTATGTCAACGATTTCGGGGTCCAAGTAGATAAATTGGCTCGCACCCTTCATTTTTATTATAAAAAGAAATCCGATCCCAAACTTCTGATGGACGGGAATCAGTATCCGGGTAAATTTATTGAAGACGTTTTTAAGGAAATTTATCAGGAGAGCGAGAAAGCATTGGCTGAAAAAACCGAAGAGGAGCAGATAGCGCTTTTTGCCAAAGAAGGCCTGCTGAAACTCCTAAATACCATCAAGGGGCAGCTGGAATATCTGGGAATTGAGTACGACAAATGGGTTTATGAAAGCGAAATCCTTTGTGCGAACAAGACCGATAGAGCAGTCGAGATGTTAAAAAAAGCCGATGCCACCAGTTCTACCGAGGGCGCTCTTTGGTTAAAAATTCCGGAGGACCCGGACCTGAAGGATCGCGAGACGGTACTGCAAAAAAGCGACGCTGAGAAGAGCTATACCTACTTTGCTAACGATATTGCTTACCATCTGGACAAATTGGAACGAGGTTATGTTAAAGCTGTTGATGTTTGGGGGGCGAACCATTTTGGCCATGTCCCCAGACTGACCGCGGCGATGCGGGCCCTCGGCGCTCCGGAAGATTGGCTCAAAATAATTTTATATCAAAATGTTCGTCTCAAAAACGGTAATGAAATAGAACAGATGTCCAAGCGCAAAGGCAACACCGTAACCGTCGACGATCTGCGACAAGCGGGGATAGAGGCGGACGTATTCAAGTATATGATACTATCACACGATCAGAATTCTCTGATAGATTTTGACGTGAAATTGGCCAAAGACACCAGCGAGAAAAATCCCGTCTATTACGCCAAATACGCCCATGCCAGGATCTCAAGCATTTTAAAAAAGATCGGAGAGGATAAAGAAGATAGAGAAGATATTAAGCTGACAGAAGATGCAGAGATTCTGTTAGCCAAGGAGTTGATGAAGTATCCGGAGATCGTTTCCGATACATTTTCCGATCTGAAACTGCAACGACTGCCTCATTTTGCCCTGAACTTGGCGACTAAGTTCCATACTTTTTATGACAAATGCCGGATCATCGGCGAGAAAAAAGAGGTGATGGAGAGCCGTATCAATCTGATTAAAGCTACTCAAATAGTCCTCAAGAACCTGTTTTGGATTATGGGCATAGAACCACCCGAAAAAATGTAATGTCTGACAATTCAATACAAGACAGTCTTTGCATGGAGAAAAAGACTGTCTTGTATTATTGCGAAACAAAATTATTTTGGAAATATTTGGTAACCATCCGGAGTATCCTCGACGCGGAATCCCGACTGGTTGATTTGCTCTCTCAATTTGTCTGCTTCTTTAAAATTACCGACTTTTTTGGCTGAATGGCGTTTTTCGGCCAGTTCATAAATTCCCGTAGGAATTTTTACGTCTTTGACAAGTTTTAATGACAAAACTTTGTCTATCTCTTTAATAAAATTGATAAAAGTTTCACCACCGGCATTTTCTTTCGACAACCTTGAAATCAAATCTTGCAAAATACTGATGGTAATGGGGGTATTTAGATCATCGAAAATCGCCGCGTCAAAATTTTTTTTTGATTTATCGATAAGTTCAGCCGAAGCATTATCCAGATTACCGAGTCTGGAAACGTTCTCTCGGAGATTTTTCAAACCATTTTTGGCGGCTTCTAAACCTTCCCAGGTGAAGTTGAGTTTGGTTCGGTAGTGGCCGAGAAGAACGAAAAATCGAAAGTCCAGCGGGGAAAATCCTTTTTCTTTGAGATCGGAAAGGGTGTAGAAGTTATTCAGGGATTTGCTCATCTTGCGGCCGTCGACCAGTAAATGTTCGCCGTGGATCCAGAGGTTGGCAAAAGGTTTGCCGGTAGCGGACTCGGACTGAGCTATCTCGTTTTCATGGTGAGGAAAGATCAGATCAACCGCTCCGGCGTGGATATCGAGGGTTTCTCCCAGAAGATCCTGCGACATAGCCGAGCATTCGATATGCCAGCCGGGACGACCCTTGACGATATCGGACCCCATCAATATCTCGGACGGTTCCCAGAAAATATCGCCGTCTTTTTCATCCCAGGCTTTCCAGAGGACAAAGTCGGCGGGATTTTCCTTTTTGTACTCGTCTTGGTTTACCCTGATTCCGGATTTGATGCCAGACTTATCGAGATGAGAAAGTTTGCCGTATGGTTCGAACTTTGCGATTGAAAAATAAACCGAACCGTCAGGCGTCTTGTAGGCCGAGCCGTTGTCCAGTAATTTCTTAACCAGTTTCAACATCGAGACAATATTCTCAGTAGCCCGCGGGGAATGGATTGGTTTTTCGATATTTAACTTGTCCAGGTCTTCGAAAAAGGCCTTTTCAAATTTTGATGTTATTACCTTTAGCTTTGTCTTTTGCCCCTCGCTTTTTAGGATCAGCTTGTCTTCAATGTCGGTAATATTCATCACCTGATTCACCTTGAAATTGTCATATTCAAGGGTGCGGCGGAGGATGTCCTCAAAAATATAGGTGCGCAGGTTGCCAATGTGGGCAAAATCATAAACCGTCGGCCCGCAGGTGTAGAAAGAGACTTGTCGGTCGACGAGAGGGACAAAATCTTGTTTGGTTCGACTGAGGGTATTGTATAGTTTCATAAAATTGAATCGCGACCTCCACTGATCAACTCCACAGATAAAACACTGATAATTCGTCAGCACAACGATCGGGCCTCAGCCTATCGATCTGCGTAAAATCAGTGGAGTTAATCTGTGGAGGTCACCGTTCATTGATTATCAAGCGACTCTAAGTCCGCCTTCATGGTACTCCTGTTCGGCTTCGGGTTCATCAAAATCATCAAGTTCGCTGATCGTTGATTCTGACGGCGCCAAACCAAACTCGTCGTTTTCTTGCGCTTCTTGACCCACGTCGTCCAGGTTGTCCTCGAACTTAGTTAAAGTTCCGCCGCAATCCGGACATTCGCCTTGAATGTTGTCGACGTGATCGCAATATGGGCAGACGAAATTTTCTCCCATCTTCCTCCTTGGTAAAAAAAGCGGTAATTCTTACACAATAACATTGAACCGTGACCTCCACTGATCAACTCCACAGATCGGAACAGGATCATCAGTGGCTTATCAGTGGAGGTCGCTACGACCTAATAAGGACCGCGGCCTTCGAGTGACCGAGACAGCGTTACCTCATCGGCATACTCCAAATCTCCTCCATGGGGCAAACCTCGAGCAATACGGGTAATTTTCAGATCATAATCTTTGAGTAGATTTTTGAGATAAGCGGCAGTTGCTTCGCCCTCCAGGGAAGGATTGGTGGCCAATATTACCTCGACGGGCGAGTTGTTTTTTATTCTATCAGCCAACTGGTTGATCCGCAAGTCCTCTGGGCCCAAGCCGTCGATTGGCGAGATAACCCCACCCAAAACGTGGTACAGGCCTGGATATTTTGAGGTTTTTTCAAAAGCAATCACATCCAGCGGTTCCTCAACGACCATTATCGTGTCTGTAGATCGATTTTGATCCGAACAGACGGAACAAACCTCGGTTTCGGAGATATTATAACAGACCTTGCAAGTAGTGAGCGGTTTTTTCAGGTTCAAAATAGCTTCTCCCAGAGCCGAGATGTCCTGTTCCGGTTTTGAGAGCAAATAAAAGGCCAACCGGGCCGCCATCTTGGGGCCGATGCTGGGGAGTCTCGAGAACTCATCTATTAAATTTTGAACTGAGACTGGAAGTTTAGACATAAACTAGGAAATTCTAAACTCTAAAGGCTGCCTTTGGGATAAAAGCGTACATCTTGAAAACTCATCCCAAATTTAGCTTAAAATTAATTTGTTCGATCAGTGTAACTTTCTGCGCATATTCTGAATAAATTGATAAAATTTC
>JAKAMI010000041.1 GCA_021812945.1 bacterium | reverse complement strand
GGGATTGTCACAAACAAAACGAAGACAGTCTTTGCAAATGTTTTTAAAGACTGTCTTCACATGAAACCATGGAAAACAAATTCAAAGAGATTGAAAAACTGGTCGAGAAAGAACTAAAGCCGGTCGGGGTGGATCACAACATCGACCATGTCCGGCGGGTTTACGCTCTTTGTCTTAAAATTGCCAGGTCGGAAAAAGGCGTCGATCTGGTGGTACTTCGGCCGGCGGCGCTTTTGCACGACATCGGCTACCAACGCGACCACCGAGTGGGGACGGACATCCACGATATTATCAGTGCCGAAATGTCCGAAAAAATATTGTCGGATCTTGAATTTACCAAGGATCAGATTGATAAAATCAAAGACTGTATCCTCAGCCACCGTTTCCGCACCGACCATAAACCGAAAACCATAGAAGCTAAAATACTGTTTGACGCCGATAAACTGGAAGCGGTCGGCGCCATCGGCCTGATCCGCGGAGCTATCTGGCTTCCGAAAATGGGAGGGAACCCGTTTTCGATCGACGATCCGAAGAATTATGCAGAAATAAATCACGCCGGCGGTAAAGAAAACGGCAAAATACTGGACTGGGCTAAACATAACTTTTTCAAAGAGTATCGATCCAAATCAAGAACTTTGCCTAAGAAATTATACACCAAAAAAGGCCGGGAACTCGCCCGCGCCCGCACTATATTTGAGAAACAATTCCTGACCGAACTCAAAGGGGAGATAGAGGGAAGGAGATAAGGGCTCTTAAGGACGCAAGTGGCCGCGAGCTTCTGCCCGCGGCCCTGCGTATGGAGTGATCCCGACGCTCTACCCCTCGTAGAGTGTCCCATCGGGGTAGTAGAGGCGACCGTCTGCCTCATTGCTCCCAACACCGACGATCTCGACGCCCTGCTTGCCTTCCTCGATCCGTCCGATGATGCTGGCGCCGATGTCGACTCCGTCACCATTGCCATCCTCGAATAAGTCATTGATCAGATCTACAGCGCTCTCAGCCATCTGCAAGCTGGGGAAGGAGAGAACGTAGCCTAGCCCCATGTTCCAGGTGTGGTAGGCCTCGACCAACTCCACCTGCCCTTGCTCGACAAGCCAAGGGAAGATTGGTGCCGGCCTCCATGAAGCTGGGTCAAAGATCGCTCGGCAGTTCGCTGGCAAGTTGCGGAGTTGGTTGTCGAAGAGGCCACCGCCGGTGATATTGGCGGCACCAGTGATCCGGGCACTTGCGTCGAGTAGCATGTGGACAGCGGAGGCGAAGTTCGGTTGGTAATCTAGGAGCACCTCCGCCACAGTCCCTCCGGTAGGCGCAAACTGGTCAGTGATCTTTATTTCCAGGTCCCGGAGGATCTTCCGGATCAGCGAGATACCGTTGAGTTCCGGCCCGCCGGAGCCGATGCCGACGAAGATGTCGCCTGGCCGAATGCGCTCATGAGGGTTGATGTGTTCGGTTTGGTCAACGAAACCGACTACCGTTACACTGAAGTCAATCTGCCCCGGTTGGATGATGCTGCCGAGTTGGGCGCATTCGCCGCCCGGCAATTTGACGCAGGGCTCGAACTCTTCACAGGCAATGACCAGACCCTCGACGATCTCGACGTGCTCGTCTAGGTCCATCTCGGTGTCGCTGATGTTGTTCATCAGAAGACAAGGCCGGGCGCCGGTGCAGGCAATGTCGGCAAAGCAGTGTTGCGCCGTACTATAAGCAACCGGCACAAGAGTTCGCCGCACTCCGGCAAGGCGAGCTGTCTTAGCCACACTTGGCAGTGTCCCCGGACCGTCCGTGCTCGGAACCAGCATTGCTTGCCAGGGGTTCTTGATGTCGAGATCGCGGAGCACCTTGAGGCTGATGGCCGGGGCGAAGGGACCGACCCCGGTAATCACGTTGGGGTCGAAGGTTCGCTCGCAGATTGGCTTGATGGCCTTGACCACTCTGTCGGCATCCGAGATATTGACCCCGGCTACGGCGTAGGTGTTGCCCGAACCGGCATCAATGGGCTGCCCATCGAGGTTCAGCTGAGCTACCAAAGCTACCACTCCCTTTCGTCTGACACTGTGATTTCACTGAGTGTGTCCGGCTAAACTATTCATATCGTTTGAGATGGCATTAGTCAAGCTTTTAGTAATATTATTAAGGAAACCATTGTTAAACACATTTCTAATCCGCTATAATTATAATGTAAGAATCAGAACTATCCAGACGTGATGACAGTCTTTTTAGGGCAAGTAAAGACTGTCATCGTTAATTGCATGTGTAATTAAGTGAGGGGCTTGTGAGTATTTTAAGAAAATTTGTTTCGGTTGTTCTTTTTTTCATTATCGGACTCCTTTTGTCGTTTGCCGGCATCTTCTTTATATTTTCCGTCGTTTTGAATCCGGCCAACATTAAAAAGACCATCGCCGCCGATCAGGGTTATCAAAAAATCGACCAGGCGATCAAAGACTATTTCAATAGTCCGGAACAGCAAAGCCAGGACCCCGGCACAGCCGAGTTTATCAACCAGAATATCAATTCGCAATTTCTCCAACAGACTACCGAGTCGGCCCTCGACAAGTACTATGCTTGGGCCAGGGGGGACCAAGTCGAGATGAAAATATCGCTGGGAAATCTCATAAACACGAACCAGATTATCGAACAGCTTCAAGCACAAGGCATCGAGATTCCCCAGGATCAGCTGACTCAACTAAAGGAAGTGGCCTTGCCGGTTCCGGCGAGCAATACCAGGAATCAGCTTAAAACTTTTTACGACCTGGTTTTCGGAGGCTACTATTATCTGTTATTGATCGCTGGAGTTCTAACCGTTGTTTTAATGCTGATCCGATTTAACCTCAAAGATCGTTTATATTATCTTTTCCATATTGTTCTCTGGCCGACACTAAGCTTTTTGGCTAGTTATTTTTTGATTTTTGGATTTGACCGTTATTATCTCAAGGACGACAATCTTTTTTCCTCGGTCTCTCAGAGTTATCGCGGTCTGGCGTATGGCAAGACCAGAATTGTGACAGAAATGTTACTTGAAGCCCATTTGCAACTGATACTTCTTGGAGTTACCGCTTCCGTTTTGACTTTGGCCGGTTTTCTGATCGCCAATCATTACTACAAAAAATTGCACTCGGAGGAACAACCGGCCGCTCCCAAATCCATTACCCCGCCGGTGCAATCATCGACTTCGGTCTCTACGTCTGCTCCAGCCGAGAGATCGAAACCAGCAATGCCAGCTGTCCCACCCGAACCGCCAAAATCTGCTCCCGTCAAACCGGAGGAGAAACCTACAACCACCGAAACGTCGGCGACGAAATAGTTTACTAGTCCTAATGTGTCATTCCTGCGCAGGCAGGAATCCACTAATTGATCGGGTAGATTCCCGCCTAAAGCGGGAATGACAGTCAATAGATCTTTTTACTTGCCCCGCGAAGTCCGCCCTAAACGGATGAAGTGGGGTACTTTTGCTATGTTTTGTATTTTCGTGAGGAGCCGGCGAGCGGCTCTTTTTTATTTTACTTTGAGCCTGTATAATACGGGGTGGGGGTATAGTGGGGAAAAGAGGGGGTATTTCTGTGGAGAACTTATTGGTTTTCCACAGAAAACTCTAAATCCTAAATTCTAAATTCTAAAGAAATTCTAATATGAAAGTTCAAAACTCTAATCAACAGATGTATTTAAATTTATTACTTTTGAATTTGAACTTTTATTAGAGTTTAGGATTTAGAGTTCATCATACCGTAGGTCAAGATATTAGATTATAGGAGCAGAAAATGGATAAAACGAAAGTCGTTACTCGTCTTCGACGAATGGAGGGACAGATTCGGGGAATACAAAAGATGGTTGACTCGGACAGAGGTTTTGAAGAGCTAATAGTCCAGTTGCAGGCGCTAAAGAGCGCCACCGGCAGTCTACTTATTAACCTGGTGGAAGAAAAGTTCCAACCGACAGAAAGGGGTCTGGAACTCCAACCGGAAGACGCCGCCGCGATCTTAAGATTACTCAAATAATAGCTAAAAAGAAGAGGTGTCAAGCTAACCCACATCCGATGTGGGTTAGCTTGACACCTCGGGATATAGGCTCGGAATATAGGTATGAACGTATCCCCACTACTGTCCAAATAAAACTTACCAAAAACTTAACTGCGGATCGAATTCTTGGCTCTTAAACTTGTGAATTGTATCTTCGTTTAGCGATAAAAGGTCGATGA
>JAKAMI010000018.1 GCA_021812945.1 bacterium | reverse complement strand
TTCCGATCTCTTTCTTTGACCGAGCTTTCCGAGAAACTGATCGCTTTGCAGTACGAAAGAAACGACTTTGAATTTCAGCGCGCCAAGTTCCGCATCAGCGGCGACACGCTTGAGATCTACCCGACCTACGAAACCTTTTCCATACGAATAGAATTTTTTGGTCATAATATTGAGAATATTTCTTTCGTTGATAATGTCAGCGGCAAACGCTCTAGGTCGGTAAAAGAACTGGAAATATTTCCGGCCAAACACTTCATTACACTAGTAGATCAGCACAAGCGCGCACTGATAGCGATCAAAAAAGATCTGGATGTCCGCCTCGAAGAGCTTGAGAAAGCCGACAAGCCACTGGAGGCCTATCGGCTCAAACAGCGTACAGAATATGATATGGAGATGATCGGCGAGCTCGGCTACGTCAACGGCATAGAGAACTATTCCCGTTATTTTGACAATCGAAAGCCCGGCGAGCCGCCCTATTGCCTCTTGGACTACTTTCCTAGTGATTATCTTACAGTGGTCGACGAATCTCATATGACCATACCCCAAATTCGCGGGATGTTCGCCGGCGACCGCGCTCGCAAGGAAAACTTGATCAACTACGGCTTCCGCCTGCCAAGCGCGCTCGATAACCGGCCGCTAAAATTTGACGAATTTGAAAAGAAGATCGGCCAAACTATTTTTATGTCCGCCACGCCAGCCGAATACGAATATTCACACTCAAAAGCGGTTGTCGAACAGCTGATTCGTCCGACCGGACTTATAGACCCGGAGATTGAAGTCCGCTCTTCCAAAAACCAGGTAGATAATCTAGTTCGCGAGATCAAAAGGCGTGTCGATAAGGGCGAGCGGGTCCTTATCACCACACTGACCAAAAAGATGTCTGAAGCCTTGACTGATTACCTGATTGAGGAAAATATCAAGGTTGCATACTTGCATTCCGACGTTGAGACCATCGAGCGCACCGAGATCTTGGCCAACTTAAGAAATGGAAGATACGATGTTGTTGTCGGAATTAACTTATTGCGCGAAGGTCTGGATTTGCCGGAAGTCTCGCTGGTTGCAATCCTTGACGCCGACAAGGAAGGCTTCCTGCGTTCCGACGTTGCGCTCGTCCAGACCATCGGCCGAGCCGCCAGACACATCAATGGTAAGGTGATAATGTACGCTGATAATATTACAGGATCTATGAATCGGGCAATTTCTGAGACCAACCGCCGGCGCAAGGCCCAGATTGAATATAACAGTGAACACGGCATCACCCCGCAGTCGGTTGAAAGAGCTATTCAAAAGATTGAACGTACCGAGAATATCGAGGAAGAGAATTTGGATCTGAAAAATCTTTCGCCCAAACAAACCAAGATGTTAATCAAAGACCTGCGCCAGAAAATGCTCGCCGCTTCGACTGAGCTCAACTTTGAGCGTGCCGCCCTACTTCGCGACCAAATAGTCGAGCTTGAGGAACATTCCCGTTAAATCCCCCTTTTATTTGACTTCACGGCTAAAATTCGCTATATTAGAGTCCGGAGGCCGATGACCCAGGAAGAACTGAAGAAAATCCTGCATACCGTTTACAAAAACATCCGCTGTCCTTCTTGCGGTAAACGGTTTGAGTTCGGGCATATCCATGTCAAGGGTTTTTTCAACAACCTTTGTTTTCTTGAGCTAAAGTGCAGCGACCACCTTCCCCTTTACGCCACCATTTCCGCCCCCACGACCGCCTCGCCCGATCTAATGCTCAACAAAATCATCGACAACGAATACATCATTAACGCTTACGATTCGCTTACCCGCCACACCGGCGGCATAAGCGAGCTTTTATCCAATGACTGATTATATCCTAAGAGCCCAAAAAAGAGAATTGACCGGCAAAAAGGTTAAACAGCTCCGCACGCAGGGGCTAATTCCCGCTGTCATCTACGGTCACGATACTAAGAATGAGAATATTAGTCTGAACCTTATCAATTTTAAACGCATTTACAAAGAAGCCGGCACCAGCAACCTGGTTGACCTAAATGTCGACGATGAAAAATCGATCAAAGTCCTACTAAAGGAGCCGGATTTCGATGCTCTCTCCAACCAACCTTACCACGTCGATATTTATAAAGTCCGGATGTCGGAAAAGCTGACTACGGAGATTCCGCTAAGTTTCGTCGACGAATCACCCGCTGTGGTAGAGCTTGAAGGAAGTCTGGTCACCAACCGGGACAACCTAGAAGTTGAATGTTTGCCCGGTGACCTAGTCTCCGAGTTTGAGGTTGATCTTTCTACGCTTAAAACTTTTGATGATGTTATCAAAGTTTCCGATATCAAGATTCCGTCCGCTATCGAGGTTAAAGTCGATGCCGACGAAGTCGTAGCTCAAGTTATGCCGCCTCGAAGCGAGGAAGAGATGGCCGAGCTCGATGAAGCCATCGAAGAGAAGGTCAATGAGGTTGAAGTCACCGGCCAGAAACCCGAAGAGGGCGAAGAAGCCGCCGAGAGCAAAGTTACAGAATCCGCCAAACCAGAATCTGACTCCAAATCTGAACCATCCGACAAATCCTCTGACTCCGAAGCTAAATCCGAGTAATTTATGTACTAGTGATGACAGTCTTTACTGCCTTGAAAGACTGTCATCACTTGAATAATCTCTATACGCAAAAATCACCCTCTCGGGTGATTTTTGCGTATATACGTCGATTATTTCTCAAATTTATTATACTTTTTCCTCATCTCATCCGCAACTTTGTTGGCAAGTTCGGCGATGGCCGGATCAATACCGCTGTCCTTTAGAGCGTATTTCAAGGTAAACTCCAGATGATTTTCGAACAGATTCCCATCGCGATATTGCAAAACCTGGATCAAAGCTTCGATCCTGTCCAGAGCCTTGACTACTTTCGCCTCAATGCATCCCTGGTTTTCATATTCTAACCACAAATTGTAATAATATTCGTAATCTTCCTTCTGGAGCATCGAGAAAACTTTTCCGGCGGCCTTTTCTTCTTCCTCGTGACGAACTACAGCTCTTTCTTTATCAAATGCATATGAAGTTTCGACGGTCCCCTCTTCTCCCAGCGGACTTCCGTCACCTGCCTCGATCTCGGGAATATCATGTATTAGGGTCATTTTCAGAGCTTTTTCGAGATTTAATTTGCTTGATAATCTATCCGCCATCAGCATCACCAACATTCCGAGACGCCAAGTGTGATCGGCGACCGACTCGTAGTGGTGCGGTTTGGGATAGTCCCGCCAATAAACTTGTCCCTTAAACCGCTCGAGTTTCTTCAACTTCTCAAGCTCTTTGGCGAATTCCAATATTTTGATGATTTTATTATTATCCATTTTCTGCTTCAATAATACTGCAAAATTTGTTAAAATCATAGCGTTGTGAATTACTATATTTTTACTCTCGGTTGTCAGCAGAACGTCCATGATTCACAAAGACTCCGGACTCTTTTTCAGAACCTAGGATTCCAAGAATCCGATGACAAGAATGCTGATTTGATCGTGATCCTCGCCTGCTCCGTCCGCCAGAAAGCGGTGGACCGTGCTTTCGGCTTCCTGCGCAACTGTCCACCCGCCGGGTGGACAGTGAATGATGACAGTCTTTACAGAGTTAAAAAAGACTGTCATCGCTCTCCCTCTCGATCAACGACAAACTATCAACTGCCGACTATCCTCATGACTGCCTGTACTCTTCCTTCCGACAGGAAAAAGTTCGAAGAGAAAGGCGTTAAGTTTTTTGATATTGAGAATCTAAATACCTTAAGGCCGCTACTCGATATTAAGATTTCCGATGATCTCAACTTGATCGCCGACAATCAATCCACATCCGCCTATTTACCAATAATGTCCGGTTGCGACAATTTTTGCACCTACTGCGCCGTTCCCCATACCCGCGGTCAGGAAAAATCCCGACCGGTTAAAGACATTGTTGCCGACTTCAAACGCCTCCTTGTGGCCGGCCGCAAGGAGATCACGCTTCTGGGGCAGAACGTTAACTCATTCCGGTCCAGTCCAAAAGTCCACGAGTCCAAAAATCCACAAGAAATATCCCAGACCCTAACCGTCATCCCGGACTTGATCAGGAATCCAGACGGAACAAATCTTGATCCCTGCCTCCGCGGGGATGACGGACGTGATAAGTCTGATTTTGCAGGATTGCTAAGGACGTTAAATAATATCGATGGAGACTTCACTATCAAGTTCCTGACCAACCACCCCAAAGATTTATCGGATGAATTGATCGAGGCCATCGCAACTTTACCAAAAGTCGCAAAATCAATCCATCTACCCCTGCAATCCGGCTCGAACAAGATCCTCAAAGCTATGAACCGTCACTATACTGCCGAAAATTACCTTGGGCTAGTCAAAAATCTAAAGTCTAAAGTTCCTAAAGTTGAAATATCCACTGATATAATAGTCGGTTTTCCGGGTGAAACCGACGAAGATTTTTTAGATACGGTTGATGTTGCCAAAAAATCCGGCTTTGCCGTCGCCTACATCGCTATGTACTCTCCACGTCCCGGCACCGCGGCCGCCAAATTTATCGATAACGTTCCCCTTTCAATTAAAAAATCCCGCTTTCGAACCCTCGATACCCTTATCAATAACAGTCCCCATCGTGAAAATCGCCATTAGCTATATGTCATTCATTATTCATAAATTTATCTCAAGATAATATATATGGTGTCAATCTCATTAATCTAACTCAATATTCAATATGATGTGTACGGAATCAATCTTAATTATGACAATAATTTCGTCATGACGTAAGTATTGTCATAATTAAACTTATTTCTTCAGGATAGATGCCTCAACTCAAACAAAAATGTCTTTCCACGTTATACATTTAAGGTCGAACTCTCAATCGAAATACCTCTTATTTTCTATCCAGATCAGCCAACACAAGGACTCCCGAGTCGATGAATGAGCTTATAATTTCATCCTCTCCTTCGATGATTTCGGCAATCATATATTTTAAATATCTAGAGACTGAAAAATGATAAGATATTTGCTCGATCTCCTTTTTGCATTCAAATGGGTAGGCAAAAACGCTTTTCTGGATCAGTCTGAAACCTATCTTCAATAATTTTCTCCTCAAGAGATCTCGCAAGTCTGATTTTTCTTGAGGTATGTCAAACATCACTATCCGGAAAAGACCATCCCATTTTTCCGGTCGTTCCACCTTAAGTTGGTTAAACTTTTCCCAAGTAATCTTCTCAAATCCTTTTGGTGTTAATTCGACATATCGTTCATTACCTTCTAAATATATATTTATCAAGCCCAAACGTTTCAAACGAGAGATATTGTGACTAAAGTTTGCTCTCTCAAAACTTTCCTCAGAGAAATATTCTCTTAACGATGCCCTATAATAACCCCGTACGTCAAATGTATATAGCGTCACCGCGGGAATGTCAAAAAGCGCATAAAGTAATTGGTTTGCTGTAAGTTTAATAATTTCTTTTGTCTCTTTCCTCATTTATCTCCTACGCTTCGCCTTTACTTCTTTATTCCTCTCAAAAAAACAACCCAAATATCTTAAACGAGCATAAACAGTCTCAAATATATCTCAAAAATATATCTCAAACATATTATGACATTATTTTCGTCATGACGAAAATAATGTCATGTTTATATTGTTTATATTGTATTTGGCCGAGTGTTGAGTGTTGTTAGAATCGAGACTAAATTACTTGGATTCTAATAAATAATGCGCTATGCTGCAGCATCAGAATGTCAAAATTATCAATGGGAATCAAGTAGATATCCAGTCATGGTATATCAGCTGGAAATCTGAACTGCACGTTACCGATTCGTTCGAGTATTCTTAACTTTTACCATCCAAATATTTCTTAACTGCGTCTTGGGTTGGTTTGGAAAGCCTTGAGGGGAGTTTGTCAAATGTGAACCACTTGATAGTGTCGTGTTTGTGGGGTTCTAGGTTTTGTGGCTCGCCGCTTGAGATCTTGGCCAAAAAAGATATTGCTACCCAGTGCTGTTCCTCGTCAGCTAAAATTTGGTCGGAATAACATAAGAGTTCCAAAAGTTCGATATCAACGCCTAGCTCCTCTTTGATCTCGCGGATCACCATCTCCTTAACAGTTTCTCCGTAATCAAGAGTTCCTCCCGGCTGGCTCCAGACCCCGGCGTCGTTCCTGGCCGCCGAGGTTCGGCGAATTAAAAGCGTCTCGCCTTTCTCGTTGACGATAAGGGCTCCGCCGCCAACTCCGATAAAGTCTTTTCCGGGTTTTAGTTTACTTGAGGATTTCCTTGATAACATCGTCCACTTCCTGTTGCCCTAGATCTCCTTTGTTGTTTTGACGGACTGAGACTTTGTTTCCCGCTTGTTCCTTTTGACCGATCACCAACATGAAAGGGATCTTTTGCAGTTCCGCTTCTCGGATTTTTTTAGCGATCGATTCGTTGCGCAGGTCAACCTCAGCTCGGATATTTGCTGATTTTAATTTTTGGATAATTTCCTCGGCGTAACCGGTCTGGTTGTCGGTGATTGGCAGAACTATGGCCTGAACCGGCGCCAACCAAGCTGGCAAAACTCCGGCAAAATGCTCGATCATCACCCCGATAAACCGTTCAAACGAGCCCAAAACCACCCGGTGCAACATGACCGGACGCTTCTTGCTGCCGTCTTCGGCGATGTAGTTGATATCAAACTTCTCTGGCATCGAAAAATCGAGCTGAATGGTTCCGGTTTGCCAGGTTCGGCCGATGGCGTCTTTGATGTGAAAATCGATCTTCGGTCCATAAAAAGCTCCGTCGCCAGGATTTATTTTGAACTCTGATCCATTTTTGTCCAATGCCTTTTTCAAAGCCTCTTCGGCTTTTTGCCACATCTCGTCCGAACCCATGGAGTTTTCCGGTCGCGTCGAAAGCTCCAAGTGATAATTCAAACCGAGCTTACCGTACATTTTATCGATCAGCTTCATAACTTCGATAACCTCATTTTCGATCTGGCTTTCCATGCAGAAAATATGAGCGTCGTCTTGGTGAAAGGCTCGGACACGAAATAGTCCGTGTAAAACTCCGGCCAGTTCATGTCTATGAACCAGACCGATCTCAGCGACCTTCAGAGGAAACTCTTTGTAGGAATGAAGTTTTTCCTTATACAATAGTAACCCGCCCGGACAGTTCATCGGCTTAACGGCAAAATCCCGCTCATCAATCTTGGTAAAATACATATTTTCTTTGTAATGGTCCCAGTGACCAGAGTTCAGCCAGAGCTCGCGCGAGAGAATAATCGGGGTCTTTACCTCGACATATCCGGCCTGGCGATGCTCCTGCCTCCACCAGTCCTGCAAAGTATTCCAGAGAACCATACCTTTCGGATGCCAGAAAGGAAAACCCGGCCCTTCTTCGTGAAAAGAAAACAGGTCCATCTGCGCCCCGATCTTTCGGTGGTCGCGCCGTTCCGCTTCCTCGCGCATTTTCAAATAATCAGACAGCTCCTCGGGAGTGGTAAAAGCCAAGCCGTAAATACGCTGGAGCATTTTGTTCTTTTCGCTGCCCTTCCAATAGGCTCCGGCGATCTTTTCCAGTTTAAAGCCGACGTTTTTCAGTTCCTCCATCGACTCGACGTGCGGTCCTTTGCAGAGATCGACCAGCCGGCCGGATTTGTAAACGCTAACGGTCTTTTCGCCGGCCTCCTTCAGCTCTTTAATTAGTTCAGCCTTGTAGTTTTGGCCAGCTTGGCTAAATTGTTTAACTGCCTCTCCCGAAGGAATTTTCGCCTTTTCGAACTTAGCGCCGGACTTTATAATTTCCCGCATCTTCTTTTCGATCAGAGGTAGGTCTTCGGGAATCAAGGTTCGCGGTAGATCAAAATCGTAATAAAATCCGTTTTCGATTGCCGGACCGATGGCCAGCTTGGCCTCCGGAAACATCTCGAGAACCGCCTCAGCCATGACATGGCTTAAAGAATGACGAATAACTTCAATATTCTCCATATAGCTCCTTTATTAATTTCTAATTACAAAATCCTAATATCTAATAAAATGACAAAGTTAAAATGCCGAGATAAGGTTATGAGTTTGTTTTTGATTTTCTGATGATTGATGAAAATATCAAATTCAATTCGTTAGCTTCTTTGCTGAGTCGCTGAATTTCTTCGGCCTGTTCTGTTGTTGCTCCTAAAAGCATCCTTAACCAATGTCGTGATTCTTTAGATTCTTTTTTGCAAATCGCAATTTTGTGTTCAAAATCTTTCCTTGTTTCGGCGCAGTCTGCTTCGCAATAATTCGCGCCGACGCTTGTTGCGGCTCTGACCAATTGTGAAATTAGTAGATTCGAAATAATGTCTTTGGGAATCATTCGACATAGGTCGATTACGTCTTCCCCAAATTTTGCCGTTCTCTCTAAAAGATCGTATTTCTTTTCTTCGTTTGACATTTTGTTAGAAATTTAGATTTAGTTATTTGACATTTTATTAGATATTCGGATTTTGATATTTGAACTTTTATTAGAAATTAGGATTTAGTTATTTGACATTTAATAAAAAGATCCTCGCTCGAGACCCCGGCTGCTCGGGGGGTTCCATCTCGATTTGGATCTTAATTTACTCGTTCGCTCGAGTCTGCGTCTTTTCTCAACGGTTGGTGAATCCGTATTAAGCGAAAAGAATAATGCCTTCTTGGCTATTATTTTACCCCTTTATTCGTAAAAGTCAATTTTTAAGTCCGGTTTTGGCATATATTTAACTTGTATGCCTAGCTCTTCAAATAATTTCGAAAATTGCGGGTCGGCGTATTTTTCGAAAACTACCACCTCCTTGATCCCGGCGTTGGCCATAAGTTTGGCACATGGATTGCAGGGCGTATGAGTGCAATACATGGTAGCGCCATGTGTACCTCTGGAGCTTCCGGCAGCTTGGATCAGGGCATTTTGCTCGGCATGAACCGCTCGGCAGATCTCGTAATGCTCCCCGCTTTTAATCCCAAGTTCGTCTCGCAAGCAACCGAGCTTCAAACAATCCGTCGCGCCCCTAGGCGCCCCGTTGTAGCCGGTAGAGATGACAATTTTATCGCGAACCAGCACAGCCCCGACGCTGTGGCGGCGGCAGGTTGCTCTTTCCGAAGCTAAAACTGCCATTTTCATAAAATAGGTGTCAATGTCGGAACGAGAAGTCTTCCGGCGCGAACTTTTGGTCAACTTTTCGTTCTTCTTGTCCTGTTTGTGCGCCGCTTGCGGATCGAAACTGTGGGTATCTTTTGATTTCTCTTCTATATTAGGCATAAATCTCCTTAAATATAGTATCGATTTGATTGTGTAGACTTTCTAAATCTTTAATATTTGTAATAGTATAGTCAGCCATGGCGATAGGACCAGCTTGATTTAGTCTCTCTATTTGTGCTACGTCTCGAGCTTTTGCTTCTTCTTTCGTAAATGATCTAAAAACTTTTTTCGGATCATCGCCATGTCGCTCGCTGCGATGTTCGAGTCGCCGGTGTCGAAGTTTGGGGGGAGCATAAACCGCAATGACCACCAATTTGTCCCCGAATTTTTCTTTAAGGATAATGTATTCCTCCCAGGAATAGAGACCGTCACCTAGTGTATCACCCGCTTCCAACATTGTCTCGATTTTTTGAATATTTAGAGTAGCATAGGCGCCCATGCCATGTTCTCTGCGAATTTGCTCCCGAACTTCTTTTTCCAGCGCTTCTGAAGGTTCTTTCCCCATCTCAATAATTCTATCTAATGTTAGTTGCCCGAAGCGGAGAAATCGGAAATCCTTCCGGCTTCTTAAATATTCCGAGACTTCTGTTTTTCCGGATCCGGGAAGACCAACCAAACAAATAAGTTTGCTCTTCATTTTAATACTGTTAATATTTTAGACCGCTATAGGCGCTTTTATAGTCGGCCAAGGATCGTAGTCTGAGAGCTCAAAATCTTCATATTGAAAATCGAATATATCCTTGACCTTGGGATTGAGCTTCATCTTGGGTAGCGTCCTCAGCTTTCGACTCAGCTGTTCCTTGGCTTGCTCAAAATGATTGTGGTAGATGTGGACATCCCCGTTTGTGTGAATGTATTCGCCGAGCTCAAGACCCGTGACCTGAGCCATCATCATAGTTAAAAGAGCATACTGGGCAATGTTAAACGGCGCCCCAAGAAAAAAATCGTTCGATCGCATATAAAGTTGGCAAGACAATTTATTGTTCTGGACGAAAAATTGAAAAAGCGTGTGGCAGGCCGGCGGAGCGCTGGTTTTGCCTTTTATCAATCCTTGGATGTCTGAAACATTCCAGGCGCTTACCACAATTCGCCGAGAATACGGGTCTTTCTTAAGCAAGTCGATAGCGTTTTGAATCTGGTTGATCTTTTGGTCGTCTTTCCCCTCCCAGCGAACCCATTGCTTGCCGTAGACCGGCCCCAGCTCGCCGTTTTCATCGGCCCATTCATCCCAAATCTTCACTCCGTGGTCGTTTAGATACTTAACGTTGGTGTCGCCCTTCAGATACCATAGAAGTTCGTAAATGATTGATTTTAGATGTACTTTCTTAGTGGTCAAAAGTGGAAAACCGCGGTTTAAGTCAAATCTCATCTGGCTACCGAAAATTCCACGGGTACCGACACCGGTGCGGTCCATGCGATCAACCCCCTCGTCCATAATTTTTTTCATCACCTCGAGATATTGTCGCATTTTACCTTTCCAGCTCTAAGAATTGATATTTCGTACCCTGATACTCACCCCCGCCGATGATTTTTGATTTGGTGAAGTCGGAATAGTTAGGGAAAAAGGTGTCGGCTTTGAACTCTTTATCGACAATCGTTAAGTAAAAATTATCAGCTAGAGGGATGGCTTGTCTATAGACCTCGCCGCCGCCGATCACGAATATTTTATCCGATTTTATGGCAATGGCTTTCCGGATCGCCTCAGATAGTGACCAACACACGATACAATCATTAAGAAAGGTTGTTTTTTCCCGGGTTAAGACAATATTTGTTCGATCTTTTAGCGCTTGACCTATCGAATCGTAGGTCTTGCGTCCCATTATCACCGTATGACCGATCGTCAAATCATGAAAGCGTTTCAAATCTTCGGGGATCCGAACCAAAAGCTGGTTTTTGTAACCCAACTCTCTGTTTTTGCCGATAGCGGCGATGAGGCTTAACTCCGGTTTATCCATAGTTTAATATTGACGACAACACACACTGAAATAATACACAGAACGGGCACAGAAAAGTAAATTAACGAGATGTCATTCTGAGCGAAACGAAGAATCTAGTCTTGAGCCGAACTTTGTATTCGCTCACTATTTGTCTCCCACCTACGAGGAGTCAAAGCCCGCCTCACAGGTGCTTACCGCATAATCTTGGTTTGTACTTTTGTTGCCTTTTTTGTACTTTCGCTAAGGGGTATCACGAAGTAATACCCGGTACCGGGAAGGCTTTGCTCATCTCCTTGACCTCTTCCCTGATCTCGGCAAGTTTCACTTCGTCAGTCATATTCTCGGCCACAATATTGTACATTTCAGCAATCCTTTGCATCTCCTTTCTACCAAAACCCCGGGTAGTCAGAGCGGCGGTACCGACACGGATACCCGAGGTGACTTTCGGCGGTTGCGGGTCTTCGGGGATAGCATTTTTGTTGACGGTAATGCCCGCTTTGCCGAGAGCTATCTCGAACTCTTTGCCGGTCAGATTTTTTGACCTTAGATCAATCAAAATAAGGTGATTATCCGTTCCTCCGGTTACTAAGTCAAAGTCGAAATGCTCCAAAGTCTGAGCGAAACATTGCATATTATCAAGGACCCGACCGATATAATCTTTGAAATTCGGCTTCAGGGCTTCGGCAAAGGCCACGGCTTTGGCGGCGATGATGTGTTCGAGAGGCCCTCCCTGAAGTGCCGGAAATATGGCCTTATCAATCTTTTTGGCCAAATCATCATCATTTGTCATAATAATTCCCGAGCGCGGGCCGCGCAGGGTTTTGTGGGTCGTTGAAGTTACGACATCGGTAATGCCGACAGGTGAAGGGTGAAAGCCGGTCACCACCAAACCGGCAATATGGGCGATGTCGGCAAAAAGATATGCCCCGACCTCATCGGCAATCTTTCTAAATTTTTTGAAATCAAGCCGGCGGGGATAGGCCGAGTAGCCGCACATTATCACCTTCGGTTTTATCTCTTTGGCGATTTTTCTTATCTCGTCGTAGTCTAGTATACCTGTCTTAGGATTAAGACCGTATGAATGAGACTGGTAGATATGGCCGGAGAAAGAAACCTTGGCCCCATGAGTCAGGTGGCCTCCAGCGTCAAGAGACTGGCCCAAAAGAACATCGCCGGGCTCCATGACGGCGTAGTAGGCCGCCATATTGGCCGAAGAACCGGAGTGCGGCTGGACATTGGCGTACTTACAACCAAATAGTTTTTTAAGACGTTCAATGGCCAAAGTCTCGGCTTTGTCGATCTCTTCGCAACCGCCGTAGTACCTCACCGCCGGGTAGCCTTCGCAGTACTTATTCGTTAATACTGAGCCTTGTGCTTCCAAAACCGCCTTCGAAACGTAGTTCTCCGAAGCAATCATCTCCAACCCCTCACTCTGTCTCTTTTTCTCCAGCTCAATGATGTTGTAGATTTCTCTATCTTGTTTTTCTAGCTCAGTCATCTTTCCTCCTGTAACTTTCCTTGTGTCATTCCCGCGCAGGCGGGAATCCACTAATAATCGGGTAGATTCCCGCCTGCGCGGGAATGACACAAAAAGAATATTTTTCGATCATTATCTAATTGTTTTTTCAACAACCTCTATCACTTTTTTCGCTATCTCTTTAGGAGTCAAAAGCTTTACGGCCTCAATGCAATTTATGGTCTCCCACTCTTGATAATTCTTCGCTAGCCACAAATACTGTTTCTCGACTTTTTGCATAAAAGCGGTATCTCGTTCGTGAATATCGTGGGTCAGCTTGGTATAGTTTCGCGCGGATTTGCGCCCCACCAGTTCTTGGGCGGTTTTAAATGGGACGTAGAGATAAATAACTTTGTCGACTTTGGGAATATTATAGACTTTATATTCCAGATTTTCCAGCCAGTTTAAAAATTTCTTTTTCTCTTTTTCATCATTAATTTTAGCGGTCTGAAAGCCCATATTCGATTGAGTGTAACGGTTTGTTACCACAACCTTTCCTGCAGCCAAATCTTTCTTGATCTTTTCGCTGGCTTGCCAGCGGTCGCCGGCATAGAGAAGCGAGCCCAGATACGGATCCACCTCGCTGACATCGCCGTATTCGCCGTTTAGATACTTCCCGACCATTTTACCGAAAAATGTCTTGTCGTATTGCGGAAAATCATAATATGCCATCCTGATTTTTTGGCTTTTTAAATATTTCAAAAGCAGATCTGTCTGAGTTTTCTTCCCCGACCCATCCGAACCATCAATAACTATGAATTTGCCTTTTTGCATTTGTTCCAAGCTACTAATAAACATAGCTAGACATAGCTAGACAATTGCATTCAATGTCTTAGCTACGTCTTTCAACCGTCTATCAATATCTAACCTGATTTATCTCCCCGTCGACCCAAACTTCCCCTCTCCCCTACTGGTAGTTTTATCCAGCTTCTCGACTTTTTCTACCTCCACGCTGACAACCGGCTGGATTAGAAGCTGGCAGATCTTATCCCCGGCCTCAAATGTGTAGTCTTGGTCTGATAAATTGATAAGTCCGATAGTGTATGATCCTCGAAAACCGTGGTCGAACACTCCGCCCAGTGTCTTGATGCCTTTGAGGCAACCTAGACCGCTCTTGTCCCAGATCAGCCCAACCGTCCCTTCCGGCAGCTCAATGGCGACTTTGGTATCGACAATTTTTTTCTCACCCGCTTTTAGAGTAAAAGTTTCCGGAGTAAACAGATCCAACCCCGCATCCCCCTCATGTGCATACGCCGGCACTTTGGCCTTTTCACTCAGTAACTTGACCTTGATTTTTTTCTCGACCATAAAATTAATGTAACACAAAAATTTCTAAATGATAAATACCCTTTAAAGCAGCTTCGGTTTGGTTTGGTGGGCTCCTTCGCTCCACCGGCTAACACGTTAGGATGCCACTGGGTAGAGCCGGAAGCAAGGCTCACTCAGAGTGGCATAGACGAAGTTGTAAAGCGGAGGCGGGACACATTTCGTTGGAAACTCTAGCGTGACGTAGTCTTCACCAGGATTCTGGTCGTGCCTCGAGATAATGCCGAAGTGCTCCACTCCATTGATCGTGTAGCTCGCCACCCGACCTACCAGAGGTCCTTTTCTGGCCATAGTTAGCCTCCTCGGACTGGTCTCTCAAGATCATAATAACAAAATCTCGTTGCAATACAACAACGAAAGTATTATTTGTTAGGACATCGTCATACTTTGGTTAGAATATTGAATGTGGAATATGGAATGTGGAGCTTAGGGCTTAGAGCTGATGAACTTTCCGAGCTTTCGAAACGCGGCGGCGCGGTGGGAAATGGAGTTCTTCTCCTCGATTGATAATTCATAAATGGTTTTATCGAAACCATCAGGAACAAAAATCTGCATATACGGCATAAAGCCAGGGTCCTTTAGGTCTTTCTTGATGACAAATTGTCCGTTCATCCGCCCAATGAAAACTACCGGCTCGTTGCCCGGCTGGCAGTAAGCGGCGGCGGTTTCAAAATGGCCGGCTTTTGACTCCCCTTCCAGCAATTTGAATAACCCTTTGTAACCAAGATTGGTAAAAACAAACTTGGCCAGTGGACCGGGGAAGTTGTTATACGCGTCGATAAAAACGCCGGTATCGTCGACCAAAACAGGTTTTTGCAGTCTCTCGGCCATTTTCTTGGCCGATTCTTTGGCAATCTCGGTCATCCCCTTGTCGTGGTCCTCCTCGTAAGACATATCGAGCTGTTCCAGCTCGACGCCAAACTCAGACATTATTCTCTCAACCTCCTCGAACTTGGTCTTGTTGGTGGTGATAAAAGTCAGTTTCATAGTCTTAATTTAATAATATGATACCTGTAATTACCAGTGCGATTCCGATAAAGTCGACAGTAGTCAAGCTTTCTTTGAAAAGGAAATATGCAGCCATAGTGAGAACTACCGCCGACATACCGATCCAGAAAATATTAGCGATAGCCAGCCCCTTGTAATGCATCGAGAGGGCGAAAAATAGTCCGGTCGAAGCAAACCCAAGAATTCCCAGGACCAAAAGATACGGTCTCGGATTCACCGCCCAGAGTTTTAACAGTATCGAAGCGATACAATCTATTATGATGCAGAATGAAATAAAAACATAAAACATTCCGCCACCTCTTTTGACTAGATCTTACCTCGTTCTTTTTCAATCCTTCTTCTCTCGGATCTGGGAAGTTTGGCGAGTTTGTGTTCATTTACAAAATCAATTTCCGCACAGGAGGGCATTCTAAAAGTTAGAACTGTTTTCCCTTCAAAATTACTGACACAAAAATCGCCTTGAATGATAATATCCATACCGATCAATATTTCGGTGCCATGAAGCAGGGCTTCAGTAACACGAAGCATTCCGACCATGACTTGGTTCGGAAGATATAAATTTACCAGATACTGCTTCTGATGAGCCTGGCCGTTTGCAGTATGAACAACGGCCATCCCCACCGGCTTCAATCCTAGCTCTTTAACTATTTTAGAGGTGATAACAGAGTGTGTTGCTCCGGTGTCCCAAATAGCTCTAAATTTTATTAACTTTGTATTTACAGAAATATTTGTTGAGCCTGGTGTCGGAACAAATGGTTCTGAGACTCCAACCTCAGCCCCTAAAACCAGGGTTAGCCCAGGCCATTTGGTGGTGAGAGCATTGTTTGGTCTCATTGAGAAGTTAATTCTTTAAAAAAACTCGCGAGTGAAAGGTTTGAGTATAAACTTCTGTGCCAGATTTACATTCCTGGATTAAGAATGTGCCTAGTTTATGTGCTTTCTTGGTCTCCTCGAAAGCTTCTATTTCAGTGTCGTAAGCGCCGATCACTCCCCGGTTTTTAATCACTATAAACTTGCCACCATATTTTTTTACTAGTTCTTTTTGGTGGTCAAGAAAATATTTGAATTCTTTTTCCAAGCTCTCTTGCTTCATGGCCTTATTGTATCACATTTCTAGATCTAATAATACTGTACGGTATAAATTGCTGGCATTCAGTAACCCAGTACTGTTATAAAATCTTCTATAGAGTTCGTCGTGCGACATAATTAAATGCTAGGAAATATTTTTCCCATAAGCTGTCGCTGGATTTGTAACAATTATCAAAAACAAAATAGTCGGCCAGGGCTTCGCGGATACGCGCAAGTTCCCTTAAACGGTTGATGTTTCGCTGATCGGCTAAGGTCAAATCAAGTAGCTCTAGAGCGCGATCAAAAGCTTTCGCCGAATAATCCTTATTTTTGTCCCGCCAGTTAATGGTCCGCAACACTTCGCTCCCAATATTAGCCATTTGCTCAGGGAATGAAAGTCTCACCCAACCGCCGGCCGCCAGTTTTTGATGAGTGTGTGTCATTCTTTGACCAATTCCTTTACGATTTTGAGAATTGTTTGTCTGATTTTCGGATCTTCCACGCTTCGGCTTCGGTTGTTCTGACTCGGACGCAAATTTATCATCGAATCAAACTCTATCCGATCTTCGGCCGAAAGATCGGGATAGATATTAATTCCCCACAGATCCTCTTGTTTGGAGCCGCCCTTTAGAAGTTCCGATTCCTCATCGGCGTGAAGTTCGGCATTGACCGCCATGATTTTCTTGTCAATATCAACCACAGCTTTCACCATGTTGCCAAATAGCTCCTCTGCCATTTTTTTCAGTTCCTTAAGCGAAATGCTTTGCTCGACTATTTCCATATTTTCAGTCTATGTCGAACTTCTACATTTGTCAATTCGATTTTCCTTGAATTTGAGCTTATATTTTAGTATGATTTAATCACCTCTTCATTGGGGAGTGGCCAAGTGGTAAGGCACCGGGTTTTGGTCCCGGTATTCGGGGGTTCGAATCCCTCCTCCCCAGCCAAATTAGGAAATGCCCATTGAGGCATTTTTTAGTTTGGTGGAGTGAGGGTGAGAGCCCCCGTCTAGCAAGGTCTCAAAAAAGGACATAAATAGAGAGAAAAAGTAAAAGCTGGATATGAGGATAAATACCTAGAAATGAAGAAAACGGGTCTTCCGACCCTTCGAATCCCTCCTCCCCAGCCAAATAATTTAGATAGTTTCAGACTATCTTTTTTGATATAGTGGCTAGCTACGTTCGAATCATATAGACTCACATTTTGGTAGGTAATATGCATACTTTGAATTGCTGACGAAAAGTGTAAGATATAAATAAAGAATATGGAGTCACTTATAGGTCCAGCGAAACAATTAATCGGTTTCTTAAACGACGCTCATGGAGTAGTGGATTTGAGTGCGATGCGTTTCGCATACCCGATCCAGCTTCTACCAGCAGCGGCTTTGATAACTGAAAAGTCTTTAGAATATAAAATGCCTTCGTCATCAAGCTGCGCCGGGTATTTGCAATACTTTCATTTTCCCAAAGGCTTTACTCAGTTTAAATCTGTATCTTCAAGCTATATACCAATTTATAAATTCCATGGGATAAATGGCACCGAAGCTGAAATATCCAATAAATCTGATATTTTAAGAAATTTGATGCGGATTATGCTGAGAGATCTCGGGTCACCAACCGGCGCAGTAAATGCATTAGAGTTAGTGGTAGATGAGATAGTCTCAAATATAGGTGAACATTCGGGAGCTAAATACGGCTGGATCAATGCACAATACTATCCAAAGAAAAAATATTTGGATGTTTGTATTCTAGATAGGGGAAAATCAATAACTGGCAGGTACAAGGAAGCCGGTAAGATTTTTTTGAATGATTTAGAGTCGCTAAAAAGCGCACTCGAAGGTGAATCATCAAAACCCGAGAAGATTAGGGGAAGCGGCCTACCGACATTCGTAAAAATGGTTACTCGAGGATTCGAGGGTGAAATCGTAGTAATTAGTGGTAATGCGATAGCGTTTGGAAATAAAAATAGCGGACCACTTGTGCAAAACATTTCTGCAAAATGGGATGGTACTATAGTAGCGTTTAGGATACCGAGCAACCAAAATCCGATTGATTATGCTTTGTATATTGAATAAAAGTGGATTTCAGATTATAATGCGTGATATACTAAATTTAGCAGGAGGAATTATGCAAAAAACTATAAACAACAAAATACTCAAATTGTATGACCTAGATACAGTGTTGGCAACTCGGGACATTGCCCGTTTCGTTGTCAAAATTGCTCTAGATCAGAAATATGATACAATCTCATTTAAAAATGTGATTTCCTGTTCACGTTCTTTTTTGGATGAGCTTTATGTGCTTTCACAAAATAAACAGATCGAACTTGTTAATATACCCGAGTCCGTATCTCCTTTGCTAAAAATTATAGAAAGGTCTCATAAATCCCAAAAGGTTTTCGCTCCAAAGATTAAAGTTCGAATTTCAAACACAACTTTTGCTTAATCTGTCGCTTCAAATGTACTCTATGCGGCAAAACAGGTTCTAATGTCCTCCGCCAATCCCAGCAAATTATTTAGATAGTCTTAGACTATCTTTTTTTAATATAGTAGCTAGTTACATTCGAATCAGTCTGAGGTTAAGCTTCGAACTGGAATTCAGGCCAGCGTGCTTGACATTTCTACACTTTTAATGTACAAAAGGAGCAGCGCATAGAACAAACGACTTAGGAGTGTGTCCATAATGCTTACTAGGAGACTATGAGTACGAGCATGACGGTAGTAATTACACGGGTTGGGTCCGTTGCGTCGGCGGTTGTTTGGCAGATGGACGCTGGCCCGAGTGGAACGAGTACACCGATGCAAAACGCTTTGGATAGGGGTACAACATGAGCACCTTCGCTGGTGGCAAGATGTCAGGCTCGCACACGACCGCTAGCGCACTCCAAGCCGTTGCTCCGCAAGGACGCGGGAAGCAGAAGAAGAGGCAACGGGGAAAGGACGAGATCGTTAGCTCCCGCCCAGTCACCCGCTTCATCAAGTCAGACTGGCCATTCTAGTGCTGGCACATAGCTGCAAACAGACGTCCACCCTCTGCGGGTGGACGTTCTGCGTTATAAAGCTAGACCCAATTCGAGGCTGAAGGTTCTAATGTCCCGTACCGACTCTAGTCATCTTAGTAAATTAAATATTCTAGGACTACCTAATTTAGTATAATTTACCTTGAATTACGAAATACGACACATTTATGTCTTTACGTCATCCAGAATCCCGTATTAAAGACGGGACAAGCTTATTTTAGGATCCCCTAAAATATTTTGGGATGCTGAAATGGGCCTGCCCCGTACGCGATACGGGGTTCAGCATGACAGATTAGAGGTAATTTCGTAATTTAAGGTATAATCAAACTTTTGTAGAATTTGGTAGCAATATTGTGATAAGATCGTTTTAGACCGCTAAATATCCGACCTGCCAGGCCGCAATACCAATTTTATAATCCGGCGCCTCGTAAAGGTTTAGACGAGATATTGATGAATAGGCGGAGTTAGCAAAAAAATTTACCGGAGAAAGAAATGACCCAAGGCGAGGCTCTTGAAATATTGAAGACCGGAGCCAATGTTTTTTTGACCGGCGAGCCGGGTAGTGGTAAAACTTACACGGTGAACAGATATATAGCATATTTGCGTTCGCACGGTCTGGAACCCGCCATTACCGCTTCCACCGGTATAGCGGCCACCCATCTGGGCGGAATGACCATCCACTCCTGGAGCGGTATCGGCATTAAAGAGAGATTGGCCAAAACCGATCTCAGACGAATTGCTGAGAATCAGCAGGTTAAGAAACGGGTTGCCAAGGCCAAAGTTCTGATAATTGATGAGATCTCAATGTTGCCGCCGAGAACACTCGAGATGATCGATCTGGTTTGCCGTGAAATCAAAAAAAATCAGCTGTCGTTTGGCGGAGTTCAAGTGGTTTTGGTCGGTGATTTTTTTCAACTCCCACCGATTATCAATAATTATAACCATACCAACTCGCGGGATAATTTATTTGGAGGACCTGCGCCTCGCTTCGCCTATGATTCCGCGGTTTTTAAACAAGCCGATTTCAAAACTTGCTACATCACCGAGCAATACCGGCAAGACGACTCAGAGTTTTTATCGATCCTTTCAAAAATCCGTCGGAATGCCTTCGATGAATCGTCAATGGACTTGATTCGAAAAAGAAAGACCGATCTCTCGAAGGTTCCGGAGTTTGCCCCAAAACTTTTCTCGCACAACCTCGACGTTGACCGGATCAATGACCAGATGTTAGCGAAGATCCCTCGCCCCTCAAGACTCTTTTCGATGGAGTCTCACGGCCCCGAAGCCCTGATTTCGTCCATGAAGAAAGGATGCTTATCTCCGGAACATCTAAACCTAAAAGTCGGGGCCTCGGTGATGTTCACGAAAAACAACCCCAAAGAAGGATTTGTCAACGGCACTTTAGGGGAAATCACTACTGTCCAAATAAAACTTACCAAAAACTTAACTGCGGATCGAATTCTTGGCTCTTAAACTTGTGAATTGTATCTTCGTTTAGCGATAAAAGGTC
>JAKAMI010000017.1 GCA_021812945.1 bacterium | reverse complement strand
GATACTCGCAGCTTTTTGATCATCTCACCCAGACTTTACAACTTTTAACTTTATAACTTTATGGACTTTACAAACTTTCAACTTGCTTCGACACCTGCCATCTGATCCTCCTCACCGTCCTGCCGCCCAGGATTTCTTCGAGATAGTCCAAAAGATCGTCTTCCAGCATCTGGGCTTCCTGAGCGGCACAGTGATTGTCGCAGCGAAGCTTCAGAGCCCCCCTCTCAAACGAGATCGCCTCGAACCGGCCATCCGCCCATTTGTTGGATAGATAGCAAATCCTGGCCGCATCTGCGGCCTTCCTGAGCCCCTTCTGGTTCACCACAACCTTCAAAATTTTGTCGAGTTTGTCCAAAGTCTCCTTAAACTCTAAATTCTAAATACTAAACTCTAAACAAATCACAAACCCTAAACTCAAAAATACAAAAATTAGGAACTGGCAAATTACAAGTTTTAAATTTAATATTTGGGATTTTGGAATTTTTTAGATTTTAGGATTTAGAGTTTAGAATTTTGCTCTAGAGTTCCAGCAATTCCGCTCGCTCCTTTAACTCTTTGGAAAGATGATCCAGATCGGTGGTGGTGATAATCGTTGGGTAATCTTTAACCAGATGGTGAATGTGGTCGCGATGATGCTTGTCGAGTTCCGAAAAGACATCGTCCAAAAGAAGCGTCGGGATGGCCGCCTCCTCCGATTTCATTTTATCAATAAACTTCAGTTCCGCTAATTTTAGAGCTAGAATCATCGACCTGATCTCTCCCCTTGAGGCATAATTACTGGCTTGGTGGCTGTTTATTAAAAATTCCAGGTCGTCGCGGTGCGGACCAAAAATTGTGGTTCTGGCGTGGATCTCGATTGGTCGTTTTTGGCGAATCTTAGTCAGAACTTCCCCTTCGATCTGGCTTCGATACGCTAGTTCGACCAGATCTTTTTTCTTGGCGATTTTAAGATATAGCCGGGGAAATGACTCCCTTAGAAAGGTCGCCAGGGCCTCGCGTTCTTGGATGATTATCGAGGCGGCGGCGGCCATTTCCTCGTCCCAGAAATCAAGCTGGTTCTCGTCCGCTTGATAATCCGCTATAGCCTGGAGAACCTTGTTGCGGCGTACCAGAATTTTTTTATAGTCGATCAGAGCTTTGAAATAGTCGGTGCTGGTTTGGGCTAAGAGGCTGTCCATAAAACGCCGGCGCTCGGATGGCGAGCCGTTGATTATTTGTAGCGATTCCGGGTTGAACACCACGCTCGGCAGTCTCCCGACAAAGTCATAAATTCTTTTTTTTACCCCCTTGATTTTAAAGGTGGCGATAGTCCGGGGAATTCGGCTGATGATAGCTTCATTATCTTGAAGCTTAATAGTGCAAAAGTCGGCTCCGTCGGCGATCAAATTCTTTTTGTCCTCCACCCGAAAAGAGCGGGCCGCCGAGATAAATGAAACGGCTTCTAAAATATTGGTTTTGCCGCTGCCGTTCGGGCCGATTATAATCGTGATCGGCTCAAGATCAAGCTCAAGCTTCTTGTGGCTCCGAAAATTCTTCAGAAAAAGTTTCATTGTTATCTCAAATCTCAAAAATCAAATCTCAAAATGACAATAAAAATTTAAAGTTAGTATTCTGGAGACACCCGTGGGGATTTCAGACCTTTTCTCATATCCTATTCAATTACTTTGAGATTTGAGATCTGAATTTTGAGATCTTAAAATTACTCCTCTACCCTTAAAGGCATAATGATGTAAATGTAGTCCGTTGCTTTGCCGGGCTTCAAAATACCGGCGCTGAAGCGGTCGGTGATACCAATCCGCACATTCTTCTCGCCAACCGCACTCAAGAAATCGAGCAGATACTTGGCGTTGAAAGCGATCTCCAGCTCCGGTCCCGAAACCTCGGCCGGCATGGTCGAAATATTATCGCCGATCTGCGCCGAGACGCTCTTGGCTAAAAGCCGGCCTTTTTGGAACTCGAGTTTAATGTTGTTGGCCGACTCTTTGGCAAACAGAGCCGCCATCCTGACCACGCCGATCATCTCCTCGGTATCAACCGTGATGGCGGTTTTTGGAGCCTGCGGGATAATCTGCTCATAAGCGGGAAACGAGCCTTCGATTAGGCGCGAGACGATTTGAGTATCTCCAACCACAAACAGGACTTGATTCTCGTTGATGGAGACGGCAATGTCTGAGAGGGGAGCCGATCCTATAATTCGCAAGACCTCGTTTAGGCTTCCGGCGGGGATGATGACCTCGGCCGGCTCAACCTTTTTTTCCAGCAGCAACTTCTTCTCGGCCAACCGGTACGAATCGGTGGCCACCATTTTTAAGGAACTGTCTTTGAAAGAAAATAACACTCCGGCCAGAACCGGCCGAGTGTCGTCGGTCGCCGGAGCGATCAAAGTCTGTTTGGCCGCCTCGACAAAATCTTTGGCCTTGATTTGGATCAAGTTCTGGTCTTTAACCTCGGGGATGGCCGGAAATTCTAAGGCGTCTATACCTTTGATATTGGCTTCAAAATGATCGGATTTTAAGTTGAGTGTCGTTTCCTTGGCCACAAGGTCGATCTTCGGGTCCTTGTTGTTTGTCACAAAGTCGACCAAAAGACGCGCCGGCACGGTCAAGGCGCCCTCGTTCTCGACTTGACCGCCAACCCAGGTTGAGACTCCGATCTCTAAGTCGGTGGAGGTTAGTTTGATCCGGCCGTTTTTGGCGGTTATTAAAATGTTGCTTAAGACCGGTAGGGTCGCTCTGGTGGCTACCGAGTGGCCGACGATGGCTAAGGCTCGGGCTAAATTTTCCTGAGTGCAGGTGATTTTCATACGTTCTCCTAATTACAATTAATGAACAGTGACCGCCACAGATCAATACCACAGATCGGGAAAAGGTGGATAACTTTTACCCGATATTCGCTTTGTGACGACTTATCCACAACCCATCAACAACCTATCCACAGTTTTATAAACAACTTATCCACAACCCGTATTTTAATATTATTAATTTGTGTTTTAATAATTCGACTTATCCCCTTTATCCACATCACTATTATTATTACCACTGGTTATTTAAAGAAACCTAGACTATAGGGAGAGCTGTGGATAAGTGTAGACTAACAACAGGATTGATGATAGACGACAGTCTTTGCTGCCCCGAAAGACTGTCGTCGCTACTATGCGCTATAGTTAATTTCTCCTCAACTTCTCTTTAATCATATTCAATTCGGTTTTTATTTCATTATTAGTGGCTATATTTTTATCAATACACTCAAAACCGTACAAAATAGTGGTGTGGTCTCGCCCTCCCATCTCCCGGCCGATATCGGGATAGCTCAAGTTTCCCTCGGCCCGCAGAAGATACATACACATTTGGCGCGGCTTGATGATGTCGCGCCCGCGCTTTTTACCCATTAGGTCGTCCAGCTTGACCTGATAAAAGTCACAAACAGCCTTGATAATATTAGCAGGCTTTTTACTCTTGGATGACTCTAGGTTGGTCGAGAGCTTCAAGACGCTTTCCACCATCGATTCAGAGATCGGCTGTTTAGATAGTTCGGAATCGGCGATCAATTTATTCAGGGCGCCCTCGAGCTCCCTGACACTGCTTTTGATGCGCCGAGCCAGAGTGTCAATAACCTCGGCCGGGATCTTAATATGTTTTTCTTTGGCCTTTTCTTGAAGTATGGCTGTCCGGGTTTCAAAGTCAGGCAAAGAAATATCAGCCATTACTCCCCATTCGAATCGTGTCGCCAGCCTGTCTTCCAGGCCTTTGATAGCTCTTGGCACGCGGTCTGAGGCCAAGACCAGTTGTTTGTTGTTTTGGTGTAAGTGGTTAAAGGTGTGGAAAATTTCCTCCTGGGTACTCTCCTTGCCCCCTATAAACTGAATATCGTCGATGATTAAAGTATCCGCTCCTCGGTATCTTTTGCGGAAAGGACCGGTGGAATCAGTGCGGATGGAGCCAATAAAGTCATTGGCAAACTCTTCGCTGGAGATATAAATCACAACTTTTTTCGGGTCGTTGGCCGTGATTTGACTGCCGATGGCGCGTAAAAGGTGGGTTTTACCCAAGCCTGAGGGGCCGTAGATATATAGAGGATTGTAAGCTTTGCCGGGGTTCTCGGCCACGGCCATAGCTGCGGCATGCGCCAAACGGTTGTTGGCTCCGACTATAAACGTTTCGAAACTGTAGTTATTGATTAAATCAAATATCTTAACCGGTGGATTTGCCGTCGAATTTTCAGCGGACTTTTCACCGGAGTTATCCACAGCCCTGTGGATAACTTTATTTTTCGAACGGGACTGGCGGCTGATATTTTCATCGGAAGCAACCTTGATTTTGATCTCCTTCGGTTCTATCCCCGAAGCGTTTTTAAGCGCCCTTTTCAGCTGATCAGAATAGCGGATTTTCAACTGGTCTCGATAAAAGAAATTTGGCACCCCGACTGTAAAAACACCATCTTTAACCGACTCCAAAATCGAACCCTGAAACCAAGTCGAAAAGGGTGCCTTCGAAAGGACTATCTCCAGTTCGCCAAGTGTTGCCTTCCAGATGTTTTGTAGATCGAGCTCGCCGTTTGACATTTTTTGTAACCTTATCCACAGGGTAGCAAAGTTATCCACAGCCCCGCAATACCCCGAGGGTCAAACTGACTGATTTTTCGTCATCTCTTATTGTCTGTTGTAATTCTTTGATTTCACCTTTAGTTTCCTCGTTTCCTTTTACCTCCCCTTGCTATTGGTTCTTATTTCCTGTATAAAGATTTTGCCACATCAATAGCTCAAAATACCACACGACAAGAAAGAGGGTGTAGGCGATGGTTGAATTATCAGTCTATGGCTTGGGACTGAATATCTGTCAGGTGGCCATGTGTGACGAGGGTCTGGTGGCTGTAGTCAACAGAGAGGTCACGATCATCACCGGCTGCGATGGTATAAGTGCAGCGTGTTCCAGTGGCGATCACTGGGCGGCCTGGGTGCACTTGGTAAAGGATGATGTCTGGCAGTTGGTCTACGATGGCCAGATCATCACTGATCTGTATGGGCCTGCCCAGATCATCGCCATCCCGCGGGGTGGCAACTTTGCTACCACATGGCGTGCCCCTTTGCGCGATAACAAGCTCGACGTGGTGGTCTTTGGCCAGCAGGAATTGCAACACTTCGCGACTTCATACGCGAGTGTTGCGCTGTCCATCCAGCCGACCCAGCCGGTGGGAGTTCGCCTCCTGGCTACTGATTGTTACCACTTCAACCATTACCTCGCTGGAATCATCACCACTGCAGGTGAGGTTCTCAAGATGGAAGAGTGGCCGCTTAGGCCATAGCAGTAGCGCCCTACGCTCGATCAGCTAGCGCTTCAACCCTCGTGTTGGGCGCTAGGCTTGTTTTTAGGGGCAAAATAAGCTAGAATTGATTGACAATTGATATTTAAATGATAATTGATTATTGGTAATTGAAAATTAAAATAATACTATGAAACCAACCTGGAATCCAAACAAACGCAAGCACCAAAAAATCCACGGCTTTCTGGCCCGGATGGCCTCGCTGGCCGGCCGCAATGTTCTGAAGAGGCGCAGAGTTAAGGGAAGGAAAGTTTTATCTGCATAAGCGAATAAAATTAAATTTCTAATTAACCTTGAATTACGAAATTACCCCTAATCTGTCATGCTGAATTTATTTCAGCATCCCAAAATATCTCAAGAGATCCCGAAACAAGTTCGGGATGACGTAAATGCGTTGTATTTCGTAATTCAAGGTTAATTAGAAATTGGCAAAGAAATGCTTCCTTCAAAAAATCGTCTCTCGAAAAAATCGGACTTCGACCGGGTCTACAAAAGAGGCCGGAGGGTCAGGCTCGACTCCTTACTTTTCAGCTTATTAAGGACGAATCACGAAGCGAGCCGCCTCGGTTTTGTTGTGTCAAAGAAGGTTAGTAACAAAGCCAATAGGCGCAATTATCTCAAACGAGTGATGCGAGCCGCTTTCGCGAGCTTGCCAAATGAGCTTCGAATAAGCTATGATATGATCATCAGCCTGATCGCCGACGCTAATCTCAAACCTCAAACCTCAAACCTCAAAATCAAGAAGACAATAAAAGCCGAGAGTCCACAGGTTAAGCCGTTTGATCAATTTTCAGAGATTAAGTCGAGACTGGTAAGGATGGTCAAAGATGGCGAAAGATAATAAGAGGGATATCGTTCGAGCAAAGCAAGGCGGAGCGAGAACTACGTCTAGATTCGGTTCTCGATTACCCCGAACGATTGTAGTTTTGTTGATTCGCGGATATCAGAAGACACTTTCGCCGGATCACGGCTACTTTAGACGTTATTATCCGGGCGGATACTGCCGCTATCAACCCACCTGCAGCGAGTACGGCGCCGCTTCGGTAGATAAATACGGGGTTGTCCGAGGCGGGCTAAGATCAATTTGGCGAATCCTGCGTTGCAATCCGTGGAGCCGGGGAGGCCTCGATTTGCCGTAAAGTTGAGATACCCCTCACGAAAGCACAAGGTTAGACAAAAGTACGAAACCTCCACTCCCTTCGCGAATCTACAAATCTGGCAAAAATACAAATGAGCTAAGGCTCGCTAATTTGTACTTTTGTAAAATTTGTAGATTCGCGAAGGGGATAAGTATCTGCGAAGGAAATAAACGGGACGTTTTTTTATGAAAGCATTTCTCAAAGCCGCCATCTACACTCCCCTGTTCAATATCCTGATCTTCTTGGTTTGGCTGATGCCAAACCATAGTTTGGGTTTGGCCATTATCGCTATTACCCTGATTATGCGTTTTATCTTCCTGCCTTCGTCTCTCAAACAAGGCGTCTCTCAGGAGAAATTACGTCTGCTCCAGCCGAGATTGAAAGAGCTGCAGGAAAAGCACAAAGGAGACAAAAGCGCCCAATCAAAGGCCATGATGGATCTTTACAAACAGGCCGGCACCAGTCCGTGGGGCGCCTGCCTGCCGATGATCGTTCAGCTAGTGGTTTTGATACTGCTCTACCGCGTCTTTCAGATCGGTCTCTCCACCAGCCGTTTCGACCTTCTTTATAGCTGGATGCCCCGACCGGACTTCATCAATACTTCCTTTTTCGGTATCGACCTTTCCAAACCGGATCTCTGGGTATTACCGATCTTAGCTGCTCTGGCGCAGTTCGGCCAGTCTTTTCTGGCTTTGCCGAAGAAAGATCCGACCCAAAAAAAAGCCGAAGCCGACAACCCGATGATGGCCGCCACCAACCAGATGATGTACTTTTTCCCCATCATCACCCTTTTTATCGCCAGAAAATTGCCCGCCGCTTTAGCTGTTTATTGGGTGACCACCAGCCTGTTTATGATTTTGCAGCAGCTGTATATCAACAAGGTTCTAAAACCGCGCGCCCGGGCGCATATGGCCAATCTGGATAGTATCAGCCCAGATAATATTAATGCTATTAAAACCGTTCCCGCCGGCGCCGACAAAATGATCGCCGGATCCAACAAGATCGTCGGACCAGTCGAGGATAACAAACCGGCGGCCAAGGGCGTATCAGTCACCATTAGAAGGAAAAAGTAACTTTATTATGTCATTCCCGCCTGCGCGGAAATGACAGACAGATTATGAACGAAGACTTAATATCAAAAATCAAAGACCAGCTTGGTTATTTCCTACGCACCTTCGGGATAGCCGGGGAGATTGTCGTCAAGCAAAGCGACGATGTTTTAGTGGCCAATATTGTCACCGGCCGGCCGGAGATTCTGATCGGCCGGAACGGCCAGACGCTTTTAGCCATACAGACGGTGATTCGGGCTATGCTCTCGAAAAACCTCGAACAGCAGCTGTTGGTGGTCGACGTCGAGGGCTATCGGCAGAAGCACAATGATCAGGTAAAAATGATGGCTCGCGAGGCCGCGCTCAAGGTTTTAGCTTCAGGCCGGCCGTATCACCTGCGTCCCATGACTTCGTTCGAACGCCGCTTGGTTCACGTGGCGGTGGCCGATTTTACCGATCTGGTGGCCGAGTCCGAGGGGGCGGATCTCTCGAGACATATCGTGATCAAACCCAGAGCCAAATAATCAATAACCCAACGTTTTGGAGAGGTCGCATAGTGGTCTAGTGCGCTTGTTTCGAAAACAAGTGTGGTCGCAAGATCACCGTGGGTTCGACTCCCACCCTCTCCGCCATTCGACTCGCTTTGCTCGCTCATAGTCTTCGACAAGATAGAATTGCGGAACCTTTTCGTAATTTTCTTGCAATTAGATAGTTTGATCACAAGAAAAGCAGCATTTTAATGCCGCTAAACTATGAGAAATTTAAATTTACCCTCATATCGTGATAAGATGCTTATATGAACCAAGAAATCGAGGGAACCGAATTTGAATTTTCACAACCTATCAACCAAGGGCCTGTCAATCGAGACATTGTTGATACTGACAGTCGGTTGAGTAGTATACTCAGACAAAATTGGGACGAGCGGTTGGAGGGCGAAAATTATGAGGAATCGGCTCAGGCGCTAGCTGAAGTTAGAGCGCTTCAGGAATGGCGAAACAGTGCCAGAGCTTCGGACTTTTCGTCTTTTTATCGGCTTTTTGAATCTGTCGGAGCAATTAATCGATCAGCCGCCTCGCCGGAGGAATCAGCTCTGTTAAAACAATCACTCGCTGATCGTTTAATGCCGCTGACTCAAGGATTATCTCCTCGAGTTGCCGATATTTATAAGGCGATTCTTTCAGAAATGGACGATAGCGAATATTCTCCTCAGTTTGCAGAAACCCAACAAAAAATCGAAGAACTCAGGGAAACTGGCGATCTTGATCTTCTGCTTGATGGCAATGTTCCGTTTGCAGTTAAGGCCAATAGAGTCCAGACGCGTCTGGAAGGCGACTTGCTCGGCCGCAGAGCGTTGGATCGACGCGACCGCAAAAGTGAACAGCGTGAGTACGTTGAGCAGCCCTCAACTCCTCCCCCAGCCCAAGACGAAAGCAAGCCGGGCATGGATGAAATGGAGCGGAGTAAAGAAGGAGAAACTTCGCCGGCAATATGGACAATAGCCCCCGCTTACGGCGGATATTTTAGGCAACAATCATTTGACACATGGGATCATCTGGCTAACGTTTGGCGTCAGAGTAAATATCAATATTCTAAAATTCAGAAAACTGTTCCGGATATTGACGACCTAAAAACGCAAAAAAGCATTTCGGCCAATCTACCGGCCGGGCAATGGACGCGACTACCGCTTCCATATAACTATGCTTTGTCAACCGAAAACTTGTCCTGCGAAGTAAGGATAGATCAAAACGGCGACCACATTGTTTTTTCTCAAAACGGTGGGCCTGTGAGTTTTGAGATTTTTGAGAGCAGCTCTTCGCGGCCGATGTTGTCTCCCGACCGACTACCACAGTTCGTTTCACAGTTTCAAGAAGAAACCCTTCACCGACTTCACGAAATTGTTGCCACCAAAAAAGGCAACCGTGCCAAGGCTATGGCGGCTGCCGGCTGGACAATAAAACGACTGAATTATTCTAATGACAGTTCATTCAACCAGATTTATGATTCTCACCCGAGAGGGTACATCGCTGCTATCGACGAGTATCGCCAGGCGGATTGCGATGTCGCTAACACCTATTTTGCCGCGCTGTGTGAAGCTCTGGGTATTCCCGTTCGCCACGTTGTAGGCCATATGGTCAAAGGAAAAGACGATGAAGGCAATTCGCGGATTACCAGTGGGACCGGTCATGCTTGGAGTGAAGTTTGGGACGATGTGCAGTCGGAGTGGATTCGGATCGACGCGACGCCTTCGGGTGATCCTCAACTGGACGAGCAAGAGGAGGGCAGCGAAGCAGTTCCTGGCGATTATGGCGAGCAGGAAGCAGTTGGTCCGTCTGATGAGTACCTCGCTGAGCTGGAAAAGAAATTGAGCGAATTAACCGAGAAACTAAGTTATTCTGGTGAAGAAAGGCAATTAGCCGAGGCAGCGGGAGTTGAGTTATCGGAAGCCCGCCAAATCGTCAAAGAAATTGCCGAGGCCGAAGACACTCGTCTGCCAAACGGCCAAAGGGTCGTCGATCTTTTGTCTCAACTTTTTTCCCTGATTGTCGAAGCTAGGAGGACAGCAACTCCGGATTATACCGGTCCGCTTCGCAAACGTGAAGGCGGAGAGGAAATCGACGACATCGTGGCTCACAAAATTGGCATAAAAGCCGGAGAGATTGATCCGCGCAGCCGACAAAAACCTTTCGAGCAACAATCGGTCGAACAAGTTTTTGACGGGTTTGATTTATATATGATTGGCGATAAATCCGGTTCGATGTCACAGACAGTCGACGGCGAAGCCAAGTGGCAAATTCAACGACGGGCTGAATATCTGATATTTTCAGCGTTAAATCGTTTCGAGCAAAATATCAAGCGAGCCGACTTGAGGTCAGACCACGCTTTATCGGTTCGATCACAAGGGATTTCATTTAGAAACTCTGACGAAATTGATGAAGATCGTCCTCTTTCAAACACTTTTACCGCTTCCGATAAAGTCAAACTTTGGCGAAGTCTGGAGAACCAGGGAAGCGGAAATGGAGACGTCGCCGCTTTATCCCATGTTCTTAGACAAATCGAAACTGAACGAAAAGAAATAGAAGAACAGCACAAAACCGATGACCGTCTTCGAATTGTAATTTCTTGCTCTGACGGGTATCCGGACAACCCGCCAGCAGTCAAAAATCTTGCCGGTCGGCTAGGACAGCTGAATGCTGTTGTTGTCGGGTTGGGATTAACCGAGACGGCCGCCGCTGTTCCCGCAATTTTTACTACCGGAACAAGCCGTGGCGAGGTAGTAAAAGACATTAGTCATTTGCCGGCAGTTGTTGCCAAAAACGTCATTTTAGAGGCAACGCGCCTGTTTCCCGAAAAAAGCAAAAAATCGGTAGCAAAAATAGTTGCCTCTATTCTTGATAAGTTTCAATCAATAAACTAAGATAGAAATATGGAAACCGAAGAAAAAAGATTCTCTTTTGAAGGCTCCTCCGATCCGGAATCAGAAAAAGTCAGTGAAGAGAAATCTAAGCGCGAGAGTTTAATTCGCCGATACGTCGAGGGGCGGGTTATCGCCTTTGCGCCCGATTTTGAAACGGAAGATCTTTCCGATGAGTTTCGAGATCTTTCGACCACACAAAAAGCCGACCTGCTCTACGAAAAACTAATGGCTCGTTACAATGCCCTGCAAGTTATTCGCGAATCAAAAAAGACTAACTCCGAAGAACAACCCGAATCGGTCGACCCTTACTTAATTGCCGAAGTTAAAACATTGTGGGATGACGAAGATACCGCCGAATTGTTTTGCAAGCAATTTGCCAAAGCGCGAATCGATGCCAAACTCTATCGACTTTCAGAGCTGGGCAATCGGTATCAAAATATCAATAAAACCATTAGTGATAAAGAAAAAGAATTTGAAGGTTTATCACAAAGTTTATTTCTACAACGTGTTTCCCGTCCCGACCAACTTTCTGCAGCAAGGGGCAGGTCGGAACGCTTGGCCAAAGAACTGATTCGCTTGAGAGCCGAGAGACAAAAAATTACCGAACTTGACGGTCTCCCCCCAATTCCAGAAAACACCGCCATTGCCGCTCATATTGCATATGAACGACTGAATGACTACCACAAGCAGGCTCAAGAAGGTTTCGTTTGGCTTGATTCCCGTGTTGATATTCATCATCAAACTATGGCTGCACTGCAAAACGGCCGTTGGCCGGTCTTGGTAGGTGAAGCCGGCTCCGGTAAATCGGAACAGGCCGATGCAGCGGCAATTGCTTTAACCGGCGAGGCTCCAACTCATCTTGCTTGTTCTGAACGCACCAGCGAGCGGGACATGATTTCCGACAAAGAGATCGATCCTGAGTCGGGCGGAAGTTTTGATGCCTACGGGCCTGTTATGAAAGCAGCGACGGGTTATGAAGACTCAAGACAAGCTCATCCGATATTTGGTGGTCGCATTGTCCGCTTTGACGAATCGGGCCGACTGGGATCTCAAGGCTACGCGATCATTAAGGAATTGCGTCAAAAGAAACCGGGCGATATGTTGTTCGGTAAGCCCGTTCTTTCCGGTTTTGGTTCTATTTGGGCGACTAATCCGGTCGGTCCCAGATATCCTGACCGAAACGAACCTGATCCGGCAATGCGTCGAGAGTTGGCTTATATCGATGTCGATTATCCGCCGCAGACCAGTCAAAATCCCGAGCTCTATGAATTTATGCTGGCTAACCTGATTGATGAAAACGGACACATCGCTGTTTCAAAGAGCGAACTTGCTCCAACATACAAAAAGATTGATTTTGACCCGCCACAAACACTCGGACAGTATATTGAACGAAATTTCCCCGGGCAATTTGTCAAAGAAGAGCTTGAGGGCTTGAACTCTGCCGATCCTCGACTAATTTCCGGGCAGGAGGAATTGGTCGGTGATCCAACCGACCCAAAGCATGGCACCCTCTGGCGATTAGCCTTCGCCATAAGAGAGCTCCAGAACGCTTTCGACTCCGGTAATGACCAGAACTCTCCCGAAAATGCTCTTAAATTCACTTTTAACTCCGAAGGAAAAATTGAAATTTCAGATCACGGCGAACCATTAACACTGGCAACCTCGACCATTACGCTGGGCGAGGCTTCAAGCTGGATGAAGGGTTTTCTTGATCGCCGGCTCAAAGATAACCCGGAATTTCAAACAGACAATCTGACAGATTGGATCCGATTTAAACTTGAGAATTATTTAAAACAAGCCGACGAACAAGACGCCGGTAAAATTCGTGCCATCTTTGAGTATTTCCATCTGTTTGAACCGGTTACAGGAATCGGTAATGACGAGCCGCTAACTCCGCGAGAAATCGGCTATCTTTCGCCGCGAGTCCCAAGACCTCTGCATTTAAAATACCCGCAGCCGGAGTCGGAAGAAACCAAAGTTGAAGGATCCGCGCCAGAGCCAAAACCTGAGGCAGAACTTTACAGCGCAACGGAATTGACTCTCGAGGATGGCTCGAAAGTTCTGATCCATAAAGAAAATGTTTCATTTATAAATAAAGACAATCAAACAACTCAGCTTTACCCCGGCAGCGTTTTTAGTTTGTCGGCAGATCGGGTTCGTTTCAAGGGTGTTGTCGACAGTTCTGACCCAAGACCCGATTATCATGGCAAACCTGTCTTAGAGATCGATATCACCTCGGGTGGTGGCCTTCATCGCATCGTTGAAACAAGTGAAATTGCTGAAAAAGGCGAGGATTTCTGGAGTTTGGAAAAGTTAACAACCGAAGAAATAGAAAAACAACTGGGAGAATGGAAAGCCGTTTATGAAAAACTGGATCTCGCAGGATTTACCCTTCCATCAAGAGAAGAACTGATGACCTATCTATCGGACAGCTCTGAATTTGTCGAGTTACTGAAGGCAAAAGAACAGCAAGGATTTACTAAAATGGTCATCGCACCTCTGGAGCTAAAACCCATAATCGAAAAGCTCGATGCTCAGGTCAAGACTCAAGGAGGAACAGACCGCTATTTATCGGATACTTGGACGGTAATGCTTGCCGATGAATCTAAAATTAAATATCACGCCGATCTTACAACAGATTCAACCGGTAAAATCATTGCGACTGGAGGCCAGACCGTGACTCAGATGAAGGCCAGCCCCGAGGAGTACGGTATTTTAGGCGGCTGCTTGGTATCTTTTGTTAAAGAAAGACAAAATCTTCTGAAGATTGGAGATACGGATGAAATTGATTCGACCGGGCGCAAGGAAATCAAAGGCGGACAAACTGCAAAAGCTTATCTTGACACTTATTTTTCTGAGAAAGATCCGAATTATCATGGCGAGGAGGCAATGCTGCCACAGGAGTGGCTGGCCCTTTTTGCTGATGATTTATATCAAAAATATTTGAAAGACAATAGACAGATGCCGGCGAGCAGCTCGGTTACAGATCTACTTGATACTCAGACGGCCACATGGTTCACTTCAACCTATCTGCCGGGGCGCGGTGTTTTGCCCTATGCCTATTGGTATTCGGGCGATCGTCAGCTGCGCTTCTACGGCCGCAGGCCGGACGATACCGGCGACTATCTGGCTCCGCGTCCCTCGGTGAGAAAATCCCTTTGACTTTGATCTTTGAAATTTTCTTTTCCCTTGACTTTATCCTTGGGGATTTCAAAGGGGCTTTGCCCCTTTGAACTTGAAAAAAATTTCGCGGCGAAAAGTTCACCCCTCCCAGTTTACCGGTGTAATGGGTCACCCGTTTCGAGGCGGGCTGCCGTTCTTCGGATGAATCAAAAATGCGGTCTGAAATCCTAATCCGTTTTAGGATTTATTCGGCGCAAAGCAATCCGACAACACACATTCTTCTCACGTTGAGTCCTGTTTATCTGTTTCGGACAGGTGTAAAAAGCAAACCAATGCATACTTTGAGAATACGTTCTTGAAGAAATTTCGGAAGAGCAGGATCACAAGGGGCGCGGCGATTTGCCCTATGCCAATTGGAATTCGGACGATCGTCAGCTGAACTTCAACGACAACAGGCCGGACGATACCGACGACAATCTGGCTCCGCGTCCCTCGGTGAGGAGTGTTAAATGTTGCGCAGTGATTTTAACCAGCCACCCAGCATGCGGCCGACTTCCGCGAGTTTTGACTGCACTTGAAAGATCTTTGTTTCGTTGGCGAGCTTAAGTTCCAAAAGCAAGCGGAATTTTAAGGTTGAGATTTCGAGATGGCTGCTGGCAGAGATGAGAAATGACGACTTAAGCGGCTTAGGCGCGTTCTTGGCCATAATGAGCTCTTTGAGCAGCTCGAGTACACTTTGCTCCAAGCTGGCACCCAGTCCGTAACGCCTGTATTTCTCAAGATGACCTGTAATATCAACAGTCATTTTGTAGATTTCGTATGTTAAATTGATGATCGGTAGCGATGAATTATCCATTTGATACCAGTTTACCAAAGATATGGAGTTCCTGGTATGCTTTCGCTCGCGGCAAGAATAAAACACCTGAGTTAGAAGAATTCACTTTTCATTTGGAGAGCAATTTATCAAAGTTGCAAAAAGAAATTAATGCCGGAATTTATAGACACGGCGAGTACCGGACATTTACTGTTTTTGAAAACAAAAAAAGGGAAATCTGTGTGGCTACAATCCGCGACCGAGTTGTCCATCGCCTTCTATACGACTATTTAGTGAATATTTATGACAAGACTTTCATTTTCGACGCGTGGTCGTGTCGGAAAAACAAAGGTCTTCTCGGCTGCATCCTACGAGCACAAGATTTTCTGCACAAAAGTCCTCATTCGTTTGTTTGGCGAGCAGATATTAAGAAATTTTTTGATAACGTGGATCGAGATATTCTCTCCAATATCTTAAAGCGAAAAGTCACAGATGAAAGAGCCCTCCCTCTTCTTTCGGAGGCGATTGAGCTGGCCGCAGGCCGGCTCTCTCTCGATTGGCCCGGCCAAAAGGGCCTGCCAATCGGTAATTTAACTAGCCAGATATTGGCAAATGTTTATTTGAACGAATTTGATTTTTACGTAAAGCATACCCTTGAAATCAAAAAATATTTAAGATACGGAGACGATTTTATGTTTGTCGAATCGGATCTCGGAATTTTGAAAGTAAAACAAGAGTTGGCAATTAAGTTTTTAAAGAATTGTTTGAAACTAGAAATAAATCTCAAAAATAATATAGTTATTGGGGCACAGAAGGGTATTCATTTTCTCGGTGTCGAAATTTATCCAAACGGTCGAAAACTATCGGAGCGTAATTGGCAGAGAGTATTGGGTAAATTGAACCATGAGAATTACTCAAGTTATTGGGGAATTGCGCAGCAACACTGCGATTTGAAAAAACAGAAATATTTAGAATGGGAAATTAACAAGTTGGCTTAAAGTGCACAAAATAGTTATGGGTCAGCGAAATGTCCTCGAAATTTAGCTTTTTGCCCCTGAATCTGGTAATATCGTAATTAGATCGTGAGTGGAATAAGATGGATAAAGGTTCCAGACCTAGGCGTCCGCCAGATCGCTTTATTAATCAGTCTGATAATATTATCGGAGGTAAAAATGACGAATCCGACCGGTGAACGAAGATGGATGCCTGACGGAGGCGAAGAGGAAGCTAAGAAGGTGTCCGCGTCCGAATGCAGCGACTATTATGCAGGGGCCAAGACGCTGACCGGCCCGTATCAAGAACTTGCCGCACTGATGGAACGGAGGCCGGCGGAGGCTACGGATACTCTGAGCAACGAGTACGAAGAAATCAAACGGAGGATGGCGGAAATTAGCGAGCACGTTACCGATATTGACGCCTACGAATACCCTTACAAGGAAGATCTGAGACAATGGACGACAGAACTCGGCGCCTTAACGGCAAAGATCGAGGCTACCATTGAAAAAGCTAAAGCGCCCGAGGAAGAGGGGGAAGCGGCCTAATCATTTACGACTTATCGTGTGATAAAATAAGGTCAAAAGGAGGCGGATGAAGGAAACCGTACTAAATCTGGCCCGGGCTTTTGTCGGCGAGAGCCAGGCCAGGAATCGCTACACCATGTATATGAGCGTCGCTCGCCGCGAAGGCTACGAGCAGATAGCCGGCGTTTTTGAGTTGACCGCCAATCAGGAAAAAGAGCACGCCAACTGGCTGATGAAACTGATCAATCAGCTCAAAAGCGAGGGTGAAGTTGGGGAGGAATCCTTGAAAATCGAAGCCGAGGTACCGCATGTTTTAGCCTCGACGGTCGAGAATATCAAGGCGGCTATTGCCGGAGAGAACTACGAGCAGACTTCTATGTACCCAAGTTTCGCCGATCAGGCCGAAAAGGACGGCTATCCCAAGATTGCCTCCCGTCTCCGCTCAATTGCCCGCGCCGAAAAGCACCACGAAGAGCGCTACCAAAAGATTCTTGGTGTCTTGGAGAAAGGCCAGGTCTTTAAAAAGGACGGGGAAGTTCACTGGATCTGCCGTGAATGCGGCTACGAACACGTCGGCAAAGAGGCTCCGCTGGTCTGTCCGTCCTGCGACCACAAGCAGAGCTTTTACGAAATTAAGTGTGAGGAATTTTAAAAGTAAGTTTCTTTCCTACGCAAATCTACAAATCTAACAAAAGTACAAATAGAACGTGAGGCCCATTTGTACTTTTGCATAATTTGTAGATTTGCGAGGGGTGGGCACGAGTGCCAAGGAGGGCTGATGGCGTTTCTTTACAGCACTATTTACCTCATTCTGGTTGCCGGGCCGTTGGGACTGGTTATTTGGCAGACCGTAATCCGAAAAGACCATGTTCTGAATCGCAAGATTGTTTGGCTGACTGTCGCCTTCTTGATATTGATCGTGGTCGAGGCCGTATTTGGTAAATCCGGACAACAGGCGTTAGTGGTTGAAAAAATGGCTGCCATTTCTGCTATCGTCAGCCTTTTTTCGGTGTCGGCCTGCCTAATCCTCAGAATTAAGGGGAGCCGATGGCTTCTCTGCGCTTTGATAATCGGTACTCTGAGCCTGATATTCTTTACTTTCGCCGGCGGATATCGCAACTTTCTCGAAGCTTGGTGCTATGTCGCAGGGCAAAGGTGTTTCACGGGGACGGCGATGTATCTAAGGTGAGAAGTCTTAGGTAATAGCCAAAAAATCAATGATCATAAACTCTAAACTCCAAACCCTAAATCCTAAAGAAATTCAAAAGTTCAAAATTCCAAATTCAAATGTTTTGGAGTTCAATGTTTTAAATTTGTGATTTATTTAGAGTTTAGGTTTTAGAATTTACAAATTATGGATATAAACAACACTCTTTACTCGCTAAATCACCAGCAGGAAGAACGGCACACCCAGGAGTTCGCCGAGCGCTTGAAGATGCCCTACGCCGACCTTTCCGGCTATCCCTTTACCGACGACATCCTGGAAGTAATCCCCGCCGATCAGATTTTGCGGTATAAAGTGATGCCATTTTTAAAGATCGGCAAGAACATCAAAATCGGTCTCTTGGAACCGACCAATCAGGAGACTTTGAATTATCTGAAAAGTCTGGAAAAGCCCGAAGGGGTTACCTTTATCCCCTCGGTAATTTCCAATTCCAGCTTTCTCTACGGGATGTACATTTACCAGAAGCGGCAGCAGCAAAAACAACAGTCTCCCGGACAACAAACGGCGTTGGAAAAGGATAACCTTTCGGACCAGATCAAAAACCTCGTGGATGTGGGCAAAGCGGCCGCTACCGTCAATGTCACCAAAACTTTCGACGTTATAATGATCGGCGCTATCAAGGTCGGCGCTTCCGACGTCCATTTGGAGCCGGGCGAGAGCGAGTTTTTGGTCCGCTATCGCATCGACGGTGTTCTGAAAGATGCGGCCAAACTCCCGATGACTCACTATAAAGGTCTTTTACAGAGAATCAAGTTTTCGGCCAAGATGAAAATGGACAAGATCGGCGAGCCCCAAGACGGCCGTTTTAGCATCACCCTAGCCGATCAGCGGGTGGATTTGAGGGTGGCTACGATGCCATCCGCCTATGGCGAGGGCGTGGTTATCCGTCTTCTGAGCCAGGACAAAAGTATGCAGAGGCTGGAAAGACTGGGCTTTCGACCGGACGCCTTGGCTATTATCCGCCAAGCTATCACCAGGCCTCACGGGATGATTCTAAACACCGGACCTACCGGTAGCGGCAAAACCACCACTCTGTACGCCATTTTGCTGGAAGTTCGCAAGCCCGGGATCAAGATAATTACGCTCGAGGATCCGATAGAATACCGGATTGAGGGTGTCGAGCAGAGTCAAGTCGATCCGGAGGGGTCTTACACTTTTGCCGATGGTCTGAGGGGGACGCTACGGGCCGACCCCGACGTTATAATGGTCGGGGAGATCAGAGACACCGAAACGGCTCAGATAGCGGTGCAGGCGGCGCTCACGGGGCATTTGTTGCTCTCTACGGTTCACGCCAACTCGGCGCCGGCGGTTTATACCCGGCTGCTGGATATCGGAGTCAAGCCGTTCCTGCTGGCCGGCTCTTTGAATCTGATAATGGCGCAAAGATTGGTCAGAACCATTTGCCCGAAATGTGTTGAGGAGTATCAACCTCCGGAGCCGATCTGGCAGGAGATCAAACAATCTCTTTTGCCCATTCTCAACCGACTTGATGACAAGATCAAGCAAAGGTTAAACGGGCAAATGCTTCTAAAACGCGGCCGAGGCTGTACGGAGTGCGCCAACGACGGTTTTGTCGGGCGGCAGGCCATTATCGAAGTGCTAAAGCCCAACACCGAGATCGAGACTCTGGTAGCCAGACAAGCGACTCAAGCCGAGTTCTTTGATCTTGCGGTCAAGCAGGGCATGATCACAATGGAGCAGGACGGGCTGATCAAGGTACTTGAGGGTATCACCACGCCGGAAGAGGTCTGGAGAGTGACGAAAGATAACTAGGAAGTAACCACACGGATCTAGACACGGATGAAACACGGATAATCCACCATTTCTCACTTAAGCGACTTAAGTTACTTAGAGAGTTAGGAAATAAAAATCAGCCCCAAAAGGGTCGATTTTTATTGTCTTAGCGAGGATCACTTTAGCCGGTGGCGCTGGTGGTGTAGTTGGCCACAGCGCGGGCAATGAAGAAGGCCAGGACAATGATGACGATACCGATGACCGCGTTGATGATGCCCTGCTGGCCCTTCTTAGCGGCATCCGGGTTGCCGGCGGCGGTGATGTAGAGAATGCCGGAGTAGATAAGGTAAACGACCGCCAGCACCCCCGCCACAAATAGGATGATGTTAATGACGTTGTTGACCAGGGTCGGCAGCTCGGCGTTTCCCGAACTGTTCGCCTCGACATCGCTAAAAGCTTGGGAGATAAACCCGAAAGGACCGTTATTCACTTTTCCTCCTTGATAAATATTTAAAGATTAAGCACCTTTGACGTAGGCAGCCACTGAAGAAGCAATGAAATAGGCCAGAACAATGATGACGATACCGATGACCGCATTGAGTATTCCCTGCTGGCCCTTCTTGGCGGCGTCCGGGTTGCCGGCGGCGGTGATGTAGAGAATGCCGGAATAGATCAGGTAAATAACGGCCAAAGCACCAGCGACAAATAGCAAAATATCAATTACGCTAGTTACCATATTGGTGAGACTGTTGGGGTCGTTCACCGTGGTGTCTTTCATCTGAATCAAATTTTTGAAATCAAACGCAGGCGCGGCCTCAATTTTTTCAATAAACATCATTCCCTCCAATAGCATTATAAAGCTATTATAACCGACATGGAATCATGAATCAAATCGTTATTTAACGTTTCCGCCGACATAGCTTGCCACATAAGTGACTGCAATGTAGGCAATTACTATCACAGCTACTCCTATCGCGCCATACAGTATTCCCTGCTGGCCCTTCTTAGCGGCGTCCGGGTTGCCGGCGGCGGTGATGTAGAGAATACCGGAGTAAACGATATAAATAACCGCCAAGATGCCAGCGATGTACACCATGATATTGATAACGGTGTTGGCCAGTTGACCAACTGCGTCTGTGCCCTGCCCGACTTCTTTTGGTGAAACATTGTCCCGAAGAAAGTGGATGTTGTAGTCGATGGCGCGAGCTTTCTCGATTAGATGAAAGTTGAACATATTTAGGACTTACGCGTTTGCCAAACTTAAATAATGTTTTGTCGACCACCGAGCAAACTGAGCTTTCTGTTCGTACCAGCTGATCTTGTGTTCGATCTTGCACTTTTCCAATCTGATAAAAGCGATAAA
>JAKAMI010000016.1 GCA_021812945.1 bacterium | reverse complement strand
CTTTTGGCTTTCGCCAACTCGCTTCTGGTCATCGTCCTTTTGGTCATCGCCTTTTCCAACATTCTCCACATCCAGCTTGATACTTACGCCCTGAAGAAATCTCTGCCGACCCTGATCATCGGCATCGTTCTGGCCAACTTCAGCTACTTTATCTGCCGCGCCATCATTGACATTACCAATATGCTCCTGTCCTACCTAGTCCAGACCGCCCATCAGGGCGCGGGAAGCATGGTCAATACCATGGGCGGGATGGATGAGAATGGTGCCAGTAGCTGGAAGTCGGTCGATATCAATGTCGGCCCCCCAAAACCCGGGACAGACCCCGCTTTTTGGACAAACAGCTTCGCTTATCTTTTCGGCCAGATCGCCCGAATCATCGGGGCGGTCTTTGTGGCCGCTTTGGGCTACCTGATGTTCATCCGCAACTGGGTCATCTACTTCCTGGTGGCGCTTTCGCCGCTGGGTTTCGTGGCCATGTCGATCCCTCAGGGCAAGACGGTTTTTCAAAGCTGGTGGAAAAACTTCAGCCAGTGGGCCTTTATGCCCATAGTCTCCTATTTCTGGATCTGGGTCGGTGCGGCATTTTTAAGCAGCAACTTAGCCAAAACCGCCTCCGGCACCGGCGGGACAAGCGTCACCATGATCTGGGCCTTTGCCATCGCCTGTTACTACTTTGCCCTAACCACCCCCTTCAAGATGGGCGGCGCCATCATGAAAGCCTGGGGCGGCTTCGGGCAAAAAGTTGTTAGCGGCGTAGGTGGCTTTGCAAAAAGCAGGTGGGTGGACCCAGTTATTGAAGCCAATAAGAATAAACTACAAGCCTGGTATCAGCGCACTGGGAGTAGAAAGACTGGTTTTATAGGCCGTACGGTCGGTTGGCAAGCACGTTTGGCACGTGGTTCTAAGCTGATGCGAGATCGCTATAAAGAGTCTGTTGAGACTTCTTCCAACCAACTCGACAGAGAAGCATTAGGAGGAAAGTACGGTCAGTTTGGCACCTATGCCAACAACCGGAGGTTGCGTCGATATACTGATACTATGATGAACAACCGCAGTGAGCTAGGAGAGTCTGAATGGGTACACAAAGAGTTAGAAACTCAATTTCATAGAAAAGGTGTTGAATGGGAGCAAAACCGCGCCGAATTAAAAAAACAGGGTGTCTCGGATGAAGAGATTGAGCGATTAGATAAGCAAGGTAAAATTGGTGGCATTAGAGCCAACTGGGTGGATATGGCTCGTTCCAAACAGTTTGCCGATAGATTGTCGGCTACTGAGTCTGAAGAAAAGGTTTATAGGCAATATGTCGCCGCATTATCAAACTTATTTGTCCCAGGCCATCACAACCCTGTTTTGGAAGTGCTGGACGAAGAGTACCAGAAGCAACAAAAACGTTCCGGTGCTTCAGATACTTCTGGTTACCACTTTCGAGATATGGCACTTTTGCGTAAAAAATGGGAGGCAGCGCTCGCTATCAGTACAAGGATGGATAACAAGCGTCTTGGCGACACAGCGAACTTGAATATTATGGCTACATACCCGATGCACGCAATTTTATCCGCTCGTGATGAAGTCTTGGACAAACTTACTCAAATAGACGAGCTTGCGGCCTCTGGTGCCATAACCCCCGCGCAGGCGGAAGAGAGTAAAGGGGTAATGAATGCGCATCTGGAAAAACTTCGAGAATCTTTCGGGAAACAAGTTGATCAAACCGTTAAAAGTTTCTGGGACGCGGATCGTGAAGAGTGGAGGACGGACGCGGGGGCAGTCAAAGATATGCTCGGAGAAAAGCGCGAGATCGCAAATTTTGACCAGGCTAGGTCTTTACATTCCGTGTATGGAGTGCCAGAACACCTGCAAGAGTTGTATGATACTAGAAACCGTAAAGAATACTCGCAAATTGCCGTAAAAGAGAAAGCTGCATCCGAAGGAAAACGCGAGTCAGTTGAGGCAATGAAAAAGTTCCAAGATATTCTAAAGGAACTAACAAATGCGTTCTATAATGGTAGAATGGTTGATATTTCCGGTGATTTACTTAGGCAAGGTTGGGGAGAATATGCAAATGCGATCACTAAAGCGGGACAGATCGGGTCCGGAGTGTACGCCAGTGTTTACCAAAAGGAACACGATTTAATGAAACAAGCGGGTATTGCTGGAGGTGACTTCGAATATGGAGCTAAAGCTCGAGGAGATTTGGCAACCAGAATAGCTGCCGCAGCCCAAGCAGGTGCAAATAAAGAAGAGAATCGTAAAGAAGGGGAAAGAGTTGTCACGGGGCGAGGTATCGCTACAACTGATCCACGATTTGCGGCTGAAGTTGCAAAAGAGGCCATGAAGGCTTCATTCGCTCACTACAATGTAAGTAGCGAACATCTTAATAAGATGACTCAAATGCTCAATTTTGACATAGACGATAAGAATCAAATTTCTATCGGAAAAAGAGATTGGGGGGGAGATGAAGACTGGCAGGGGTTTACAAACACTGCCGCTGACGTAAACAACATTGTACTTTCTAAGGGTAACCTAAGAGATCGCAATTTAAGTGATGTTTTACGAGGACTAGAGCGCGGGATTAAGGAGACCTTTATAATCGGAAAGGAAGCAGGCAATTATATCACTAATGAAACTAATGTTCCGGGACTACCTGAGTTCGTAAAAGATCTAATCCGCGAAAGACCGAGCGTTCCCGACTAATTATTAAGGTTAGCTTATGCTGGGTGAAGAACAAAAAAATATAATGGTTCGCAAGTTTGCCCTACTTCTTGAAAACTATCCTTACGGGCAGGTTTTTAAGTATGCAGATGAACTCAGAACAAAAAATATTGAACAGTATCAAGCTATAAATGAATCAGTGGCAACCGGAGCCTTGTTCGCAATTATTTCCGATCACAAGATCGCTTTAGCAAAAATACTAATCTCAAAATCTAAAGTCAACGCCTTGCAGGAAGACCGCACCAGAGTCGTTTGGCTTCTGAGTAAATATGTGAATTCGAATCTCAAAGCCGTTAATCATGCCTTTGAGAGTGAATTTGGTCCGGACTTTAAGATTTTTGAACAGTATCAGATTGGGGACAAAACAAAAACATGGAAAGAGCTGGCCCTAAAAGCGAAACAGATTAAGAACGGTTATCGTAATTACGACTTTCTTAATGTCCGCGGGACTGCAAACTTCATTTTAACGTTTTATAGAAATTTTAATATTAATGACGAAAAGAAACTTGAATACTTGTCCGATCTTGGGTATAAGATTTTAACCAAAAGCAAGGAAAACCCCTTAGAAACCATCAACAGTCCCGGGATGGAAGAGGTTAAGAAACAAGTAATTGATTTTTACAAAAATGCTCAGAGGCTTCCGCTTGATATCGAGGCTTTAAACAATGAACCTCAAATGGACGATATTAACGAATTTGTATTCTTAGTCAAAACTGCTTCCGACCTTCGCTTGGAACAAATAAAAATTAAAGCTGATCTAAAAGATACCACCGAGGTTGAAAAATACCTTTTTGAAGTACTAGGAACAAGCTTCTCCGACTCATACATGGGAGATGAATTGAGCCGTATTCATGTTAAACTTCAACCAATAAAATAATGTTATCAGAACAAAGGCCTCAATTATCATTCGAGGAGATGGAAGGCTTCGGGTCGACTCAGCCTCAAAATCCCGAATTGAGCACCGGCGAACCAGCCGCTGAGGTTTTGGGCGGGGAAGATTCCGGTAATAAGCCGCCGGTTACAGTAAAAACGATCTCTGGAAGAGAATTCCGAGAACTTGAGCTCAGTTGCGACCTAATCGATGATATTGATGCTATTATAGGAACTCAGGATGAGGTCGAAAAGTTAAAGTTCGGACAGATCGGAGCCAAAAAAATCATCGAGGGGGAACAAAAAACGTCTCAGGAAGCTGACCTTGGGCAGCAACAAGCTGTTGGAAATATCGACCAAATCTCGCAAAACCTTGTCCGCTTAGCTAGTGAGACTGAAAAAGCACGAGCTCTAATAGACAAATCACCCGGAGAGACTTTAACCGGTTCGGAGAAAAAAGTCCTAACCGCGATTGCGATAGTTGCCGCCGGTTCTAAAAACCCCAATCCCGACCATCAACTACCTGCGGATGCCAAGTTTAAAATTGAGGACGATTCGGCCAGCGCGGAAGAAAATCCAAGCCTAATGCATTTTGATCCTGAGGGAAATATCGTGTTCTCCGCTAAAGCTTTGGAATCTGTAAGCAGTGTTCAGGAACTCACGGGTCTTATAGAGGATGCGTTAAATTGGTCAGATAATATAAGCGATAATACGTTTTCTGAAGATTTAGACCCCAATACAGAACTTGATGCTTCCGACCCGCGCTCTAAGCTCAAGGAAGTTTTGAGTGGTGTGGAGGGAGCGACGATGCGCGACTTAGCTATACTGAGACAGTTTAAAAATAATCGCAACGGTTTTTCCTTGTTCAAATTCGTTTCGTTCCTAGAGGATTGGAAACAATCCGATGATAAGTTTCAAAGATTTGAGATTGCAGAACACACAGGATTAGAGCGAGGGGCAACTATGAATGCCTTTATTGCTGGGAGACAAGCTATCAGACCGGCTTTAGAAAATCCGGAAATAGAAGTAAGTATTCCGGCCGAAATTAATGGAGTTAGTGTTTTTAAGGAGATGATTGACAAAAATCGCCAATTATATAACAACATACTCTCAGCCCTCAATGAAGCTGGGATAACGATAGATGATCTCGATGCCTTCGATTTTGGAGATGAAATAGTTGAGCTTGGAGATTCCGGATCTGATTCCGGTTCTGGAGAGTCAAACGACGAGTCCGGAGGTGGCTCTGACACAGGCGACAAAAAACAAGGGGCTGGTGGCTCAAGAGTAGAAAAACCGACTTTAGGCAAAGTCCTGTCTACTTTGTATCAGGGTCCCAAAGAAATGGCACAAGCGGCAAATTCTGACTTTGGAGACTTAAATCTAGCCCACGCTTTCGTAGGCAAAACCCCTGCGGATGTTTAAATAACATTATCTTTTTCTAATTTGTCTTTATCTGTGCGGTAGATTTGTGCATTGATCTTAATTCAAAGCTGAGAGTCAAAGCTGAGAGTCATTGACCTTGGGGTCTTTTTTTAATAAAATTGATGTGTAGATCTTATCCGAGAGGATGAGATCGGAATAAATCGTCCAGGTCGTTGCTTGGGCGGGACAACTTATCGAGCGATCACAACTTGGCGATTTTTGTTTTTTTACGGGTATCCGTAAAAAACAATCCAGCCTGTCGTCCGTAGCCTTAGCGAAGGATGACGAAGCCATAGCGGAGTTGGATAGACAACAATCAACGAGCAGATGCTCGCATTTTTGCTTGTTCTTTAGCACAGTCGAAGGATGTTTTTCTCTTGGTTTGAACCTGATGACATCTGAACCTGCTGCCTGGCAGGCATGACTTCCGGACATTTGGACTCTGGAATTTTTGGACTACATTGGGGGATCGACACCCCTTTTTGGGGCAGGGAATCTGACGTGTCTAAGGGGACACCGAACGCGCGGCCATCCGGCCGCCGTTTTCGATTTCCCCGCAGCTTATCCCAAGGTGTCAAGCTAACCCACGTCCGATGTGGGTTAGCTTGACACCTCCTCTTTATTGCGAGATAATGTGGTTGTAATAATTATTTCAATAAGGAGGAGAGATGCCTGCGCCAAGAAAAGTTGTGTTCCGAAATGATAACCTTTATCACATTTACAACCGCGGGGTCGAGAAAATGGAAACCTTCACCGACCTGTACGAGTATCGGCGAGCTATTCAGACCATAGATTATTATCGTTTCTCAAACCCACCGCAACGGTTCTCTAAATTTCTACAGACTGAACAGCAAGAACGAGAATTGATGCTCAAAAATATGAAAAAAGAGGGTGATCAATTGGTAAATATTGTGGCTTTCTGTCTTATGCCCAATCACTTTCATTTTATTCTTCAACAGCTTATGGATGGCGGAGTGCAGAAATTTCTAGCAAACTTTTCCAATAGTTACACAAGATATTTTAACACCAGACATGAACGAAATGGTTATTTGTTTCAGGGCAATTTTAAAGCTGTTTTCGTGGAGGATAACGAACAGCTCCTTCACTTATCTCGATACATTCACTTAAATCCAGTCACTGCGTCGATGATCGATATAAACGATCTCGAACAGTATCAGTGGTCGTCCTATAGATCCTATCTTGGTAAAAAAGATAATATTGGTCATGATTTTGTCTTAAATAATATTATTATCGAACAGTTCAAACCAAGGGGCGAGTACTTAAAGTTTATCCATGATCAGGCTGATTTCATCAAGTCCTTTGAAGAACTCTGCCCAGTAACGATCGATTCGCCCCAGTAGTCCCAAGGTGTCAAGCTAACCCACATCGGACGTGGGTTAGCTTGACACCTCTTCTCGTCGAGGATAGATTAATATGCCCTTGTATACCACGGAGGAATAATCTAAAATTGATTTAGGAGGTGGCAATCCAGTACAAGGTGCCGCAGAATATTGATATGCAGGACAGGATCATTGGTCCCCTGACTATGATTCAGTTTTTGTATGCGGTTTTTGGCGGCGGCTTTGCCTATATCTCGATCAATTCTTTCCCCTCGCCTCTGAACTGGGGCGTCGCTATTTTGATTGCCATCTTCACAATCTGCATCATTTTCGTCAAGGTCAATGAGCGACCGTTTCTGCAGTTTCTGGGAGACTTCCTCTTGTACTTATTCAGGCCCAAAGTACAGCTCTGGTCAAAGTCCGACCAGCCGGTCAAGATCGATGTTTACCAGAATCAGATCGACCAGCCACACACACTCAATCAGAAAAATGTATCAAAAGACGATTTAAGGCGGCTTTCGGAACTGATCGACTCCCACAATTCAGTTGAACGGTGACCGCCACTGATCCACACTGATAATTCGGATAGCGATGACGGTCTTTCGGGACAGTAAAGATTGTCATCATCCGCGAAAATCCGTGGATGTTCTGACCGATTATTCGTACTTTCGTGACTTATTCGCATATTCGTAGGGATCAGCCGTAGGCTGACAAAAGGAGGGACGGTGGCCAAAGTTCAAGCGGCCTCAACGCAACAACACGTCCTGATCGCCGGCGTACGCAACGGGATCATTATTCTGAAAGACAGCTCCTACAGGCTCGTCTTGAGCGTCAGCCCGATCAATTTTTCACTCAAAAGCGAGCAAGAACAGAACTCGATTATTTTCAAGTACCAAAGTTTCTTGAACTCGCTTCACTTCCCCATTCAGGTTACAATGCAATCCAAGAAGCTTGACCTGACTCCATATTTACAGAAAATGAGGAAGGGACTGGAAAAACAGCAAAATGAACTCATTCGGATTCAGACCGAAGACTACATTGACTTCGTCGGCCAGCTGATCAACGTGGCCAATATTATGAGTAAAAGTTTCTACGTCACCGTCAGCCATGTCCCGATAGCCCTCCCCAAGCTCAGTTTTTTCGACAAACTCATGGGTAGAACCTACCAGTCAAATGTCCTGCGCATCAGCGACGCCGACTTCAAAGCCAACTCGGAAGAATTGCTGGAGAAGGGCAATCAGATCGCTTCCGGTTTGGGCTCCATCGGTCTTCGGGTCCGCCAGCTAACCACCCAAGAAGTTCTGGAGATGTTCTATAACCTCTACAATCCGGAAGAATCCGGCAAAGAGCGCTTGATCGGGATCGATGAAATGCAATCTTCGGTTGTGATCGATAAAAATGAGGCGGCAGCCATCGTTAAAGAAGGCGGGGACTCGGATGAGCCCAAGATCGATAATCTGGCCACAGTCGAAGCTGTTCACAAACAGCGCGCCCAGGAACAAGATATCACCAAAGAGACAGATAAAACCGCTCAGGGAGGGCCGCAGACTCCGCAGGCGTCCGCCTCCGCCCCAAAAACACCTGATGAGCCTCCACCGATCCAGCAACGTCTCCAGGGGCAATCAGCGGCTGAAGCCGACACTCCGGCGACTACTCCCCCCGCCCAAACTCCTGCGGTAGCTGAAGAACCAAAGCCCACTATGCAAAATGATAATATACAATTGAAATAATTGACCTAATCTCTAATTGATCTAATTTCTAACTAAATCGCTATGATAAAAAACTCTAAACCCCAAACTCTAAACTCTAAAAAAATTCAAAAATATAAAATTCTAAATTCAAATAGTTTTGAACTTTTGAATTTGTATTTTTTGAGCTTTATTTAGGATTTAGGTTTTAGAGTTTAGGATTTTTATTAATTAGGTTAATTAGAATAATTAGAAATTTGCGAATATGTCCGATCCTACTCCACAATTGAACAACTTGCAGTCGCAATCCACAGAATCGGCCAGCAAAGCTGAAGATTTCGGGGTGGCGCCGCAGAGCGAAGCTCAAGCTAAGGCTAGAGTCAACCAGGAAACCCGTCAGAACGACCAGGCTTTTCGCCAAGGTCTAGCCTCGATTCCGGACATTATCTCTCCGGCCGCTTTTTTGGTCACCCCAAACTATCTCGAGCTCGGCGGTCTCTTCGTCCGCACCCTCTTTGTTTTCACCTATCCGAGGTACCTAGAGACTAACTGGCTCTCCCCGATCATCTCTTACGACATTACTATGGACATGGCTATGTTCATTCATCCGCTGGAATCCAAAGAGGTTATGTACGATCTGAAAAAACAGATCGGCAAGCTGGAATCGACCCGGATGATCGAAGCCGAGAAGGGCACTCCCCGCGATCCGGAGCTCGAAACGGCGCTCGGCGATATTGATGCCCTGCGGGACGTCTTGCAAAGAGGCGAAGTACGGCTCTTCCAATTCGGCCTCTACTTCACCATTTACGGTAAAAATCTCGAAGAATTGGACACCATCTCCAAACAGCTGGAATCGACCCTCGGGGGTATGCTGATCTACACCAAGCAGACCTTGCTACAGATGGAACAGGGTTTCAACAGCACATTGCCCCTAAACAACGATGATCTTTCGATCCTGCGCAACCTCGACACCGGCTCGCTTTCCTCCACTTTTCCCTTTACTTCGACCGAATTGACGAGCGATAACGGCATCCTCTACGGCATCAACCGCCACAATAATTCCTTGATAATCTTTGACCGCTATGATCTGGAAAATGCCAATTCGGTCATCTTTTCCAAGTCCGGCGGCGGTAAATCTTATGCCGCCAAAATCGAGGCCCTGCGCTACTTGATGCTGGGCACGGACGTGATCGTAGTCGATCCCGAAAATGAGTACAAGACGCTCTGCCAGGCGGTCGGCGGCAGTTACCTGCAGATCTCGCTTAACTCGGAGCACAGAATCAACCCGTTTGACCTGCCTCACTCAACCAACGCCGAGGAATCGGGCGAGGACGTCTTGCGCTCGACGGTTGCCTCCCTGCACGGCTTGGTTAACTTGATGGTCGGGGGGCTAAGTCCCGAGGAGGACGCACTGATCGACAAGGCGCTGTACGAAGCTTATGCCCTCAAAGACATTACCATGGATCCGGAAAGCCAGAAAAACGAGCCGCCGATAATGCAGGATTTATATAATGTACTGGCCAATATGCGAGGCTCGGAGAGCTTGATCTCGCGCCTAGGCAAATTTACCGAGGGCACTTACGGCAATCTGTTCAACAAACCGACCAATTTTGAGCTCAAACCGGGCTTCGTAGTTTTTTCGGTCCGCGATCTGGAAGACCAACTAAGACCGATTGCCATGTATATCATCCTCAACTACATCTGGACCAAGATCCGGATGGATCAGAAGCGGCGGCTGATGATCATTGACGAAGCCTGGTGGATGATGCAATACGAGGATTCGGCCAAGTTCCTTTACGGCCTAGCCAAGCGGGCTCGAAAATATTTCCTCGGCCTAACTATCATCAGCCAGGACGTTGAAGACTTCCTGGGTAGCCGGTACGGCAAAGCGGTAGTGGCCAACTCTTCGATGCAGCTGCTCCTGAAACAATCAACCGCTTCAGTCGACATCGTGGCCGAGACCTTTAACCTGACGCAAGGTGAGAAATATATGCTCCTGCAAAGCGATATCGGCGAAGGGCTGTTTTTCGCCGGTCAAAATCATGTGGCCATCAAGATCATCGCTTCCTACACCGAGGATCAGATTATCACCACCAACCCGCAACAGCTACTTGGCGAAAACAAGTAGCTGTAAAACTCTAAAATCTAAACTCTAAATTCTAAAGAAATTCAAAATAACAAATTCGAAGAATGCCCGAAAAAGACAGCAAATACGACTTAGAAGAGAGAACTTACAAGTTTGCCCGTGGTTGTCGTGATTTTTGTCGGCGCATTCCGGCAACCACTGCTAATAGAGAATATTCTGGTCAATTAATTCGATCATCCGGTTCAACCGCCAGCAATTACATTGAGGCCAATGAATCACTAAGTCGAAAAGATTATTCCCATCGAGTCAAAATTTGCCGTAAAGAGGTTAAAGAGAGCCGTCTTTGGTTAAGGCTGATTGATTGTGGAGACAAGGATTATTTAGAAAGCGAAACCGAAAGATTGAAAAATGAGGCGACGGAGCTGATGAGAATCTTCGGTTCAGTTCTCGAGAAGTGCAATTAGATTGAGTTTGGGATTTTGAGTTTGGAATTTGTTTTTTGTTTAGAGTTTAGGATTTAGAGTTTAGAGTTTTTATTATCGAGGTTAATTAGGAGTCTATGACTCAGATTGAAACACCCATAGTGGAAAAAAAGTCTCCTTTTGGCGGTTGGAAACTGTTCGGAACCGGAGGCATGGCTCTGATCCTGTTCGGAGCGACTTTTTTCCTGATCTCCAGCATCGCCGTCTACGCCTCCCGCATGGGCGCCACCCCCGGGGACCCGGGCAGTATGTGCAGTGTCAATGGAAGCATTGGAGGAACTGGAAGGATACCGGATGGCGCCAATACAGACTGGAAAACAAATATTCATACTAACACCTTCGCGAGTTGCAACCATACTACCGGTCAGTGTGCCGACAATACCGGTAAGTATCAAGACCGCTGCGACGGTGGCAGTAGTGGCTTTAAGACCGATTGCTCAGCTCCGACTCAGATGTTTGCCGCAGTTCCTTATCCATTAGCCCAATTATGCAAAGCGGGCGGTAGCCCAAATCTTGCGAACTGCGCAAGGATCGAGGTTCTCAATCCTAAAAATAATCGCTCGGTGGTCTTGGCAATCCTGGATACCGGCCCCTTCAACACAAATGATAAAGATTATGTACTTGGTACCTCTCCACCAAGGAGCAGTAATGCCGGCCTTGATATTAGCGAAGATGCGATGCGGGTATTGATCGGGAGCGCCGATAGCGGGCATAATTTTAACTGGCGTTTTACCACAGCCCCGATTACCGGGGGCGGAGGAAATACCGATCCATGCATCAGCATACCCAGCTTAAACGGTAAAACTATTGTTCTCGATCCGGGTCACGGCCTAGAGGGTGGTCATTGGCACAACACAGTCGGCTATGCGAGTTTGGGGCCGGTAAACGGCGCCAAAAGCGAAGACGAGGACAACTGGAACCTAGCTTTGAAGGTCCGTGATGTTCTTGCCAGTCACGGCTATGGGGTAACTCTAACTAAATCATCGGCAGAGGATAATCCCAGCTTCTCCGCCCGGGTTAATGTCGCCAATTCTAAACATGCAACGCTTTATGTAAGCCTACATAGCAATGACACCGAGGGGGGAGCGGGTGGAGCAATGGGCATCGTACGTTGCCAGAACGCTAACGGCAAGGGCGATATCCATCTGGCTGATGATAGTGTGTGCGAATCAACACCGGTAATAGACCAGAATAAGGCGATCTCTCGGGTAATTACAAACCGTGTTCAGCAAGCCTTTCAATTTAACGCCGCGCCAAAATTTATGGGTGCACATTTAGGTACGCTTTCGGGCTTAACGATGCCCGGGGTGCTAATAGAAACCTACTGCCACGACGTCTTGAGTGACCGGCAAAAGGTCGAAGGCCATTTAGACCAAATGGCGCAAGCGGTCGCTCAAGGAATTATGGATGTAACAGGAGGAAGATAGTCTTAATCATGGAAAATCCGGAACTTAGTCGAAGAAATCGAATCTACTTGCTAGCCACGGCCGGACTGGTCGTTTTGGCTTTAATCATTTACTTTGTCTTTTTGAATAAGGCCACCATAACCCTCGAAATAGTGCCCAAAAACGCCGTTTTTACCTTGAACAACGCTCCGCAACCGGTCAATAACTCCGGCATCGCTAAAATCAACGTCAAACCGGGTGACTATACCTTGAGAGTCGAGGCCAATAAGTTCGTACCCTATCAGCAAAAACTGACGCTTAAAACCGGTAGCCGCTTCAGTCAAAAAGTCTCTCTCAAGTCCATTCCCGGCCCGATACTTCTTCAGGATGGCACCACTCTGGTTCAAAAGTACGGAGACAATCAGATCTCCTACCTCGGCAACGAAAATAAAACTCTTTATACCGTCTCGGCGGTGGCAGACAGCTCCGGCGCTACAACCCTAGGCTCCAAAAAAGCTATCACCCCGCCGGTCTTTTCCGGAGTCGACCGGGTCGCCTATTCACCGGATCGCGCCTTGGCTATCATCAAGATCGGTTCCGACGCTTATCTTTACGATTTTAACCGCTACGACATCCTGCATCAGGATATGAAAAAGATCGGTACCGATATCGGCGAGGTTGTTTGGGCGCCGGATCAAAACCGCATAGCTTATTACTACGCTCCGGCATCCGGTGAACGTTCGCTGATCTTCGCCGACCCCTTAAACCAAAATCCTCAAAGAGTCTTGTCGCTGGCCAATATCAATAATCCCAGCCTCAACTGGTCCAAGGACGGCAGTACGATTCTAATGGTGCCGCACAATTCTCAACCGGACGACAACAAAGTTTACGTGTTTGACGTGTATCTAAAACAGCTCAAAAACGTCACCGATTTCGGCGGGGTTATATCTGTCAAGTACACTGAAGACGGCAAGCATATCGTTTATTTCGTGGCCGATGACGGGGCCAAAAATCCGGCCGCCTGGGTGATGGATGCTAGCGGCGAAAACAAGCGGTCGCTTGAAATCGGCGTTGACCCGAACCAAAGCTTTGTAGAAGACAAGGGCAACATCATTTTCGTGACCACAATCAACGACCAGCAAAGGATTATGCTTTACGATTTGAATACATCCGGTATCAAAGAAATATATTTTACTCCGCCCAAAGAGACGGTTTACAAAGGACTGTTTCTTTCTTCCGATCACAAAATAGTGTATCTCGCCACCAATACCGGACTTTACGCGGTGAGATACGAAGACAGCGAGTACTGATCTCGTATAATATCATTGCCCCAACGGGGATCCTTCGAGTCGAGGCCTACCGGCCGTAGCAATCTCCTCGCATTGTCATTCCGGGCTTGACCCGGAATCCAGACTAATTAATTGTTTCCAAATAATCCATCACAAAATCTGGATTCCTGCCTTCGCAGGAATGACAGAACGACGCGGGAATGAAATACACTTATGAGTGATCAAGAAAACAAACCAAAACTAACTGATGCATCAGGCAAGGAAGTTAAACCTGCAGTTCCGACGCAATCGGGAACAAGCAGAGCTGAGCAATCGGCCCCTTTTAAGTTTGACCCCAAAACATTGGAGGAGCTGAAGGCCAAAGAAAAACAAGGTATGAGGCTGGCCGGAGCTCAAGAAAGCTCTATAATCACCAGAGGCTACAAGCGAATCAGACAAATGCTTGGACAGCCGTCTGTAAACGTGCCGCAAGCCGAGACTGACGAACCGGACCAGTCTCAAGGCGAGGAAAGTTCGGAGCATCCGCATTTAAAAGAACTGGAGAGGCAGCAAAAAGAAGCTGAGGCGGGAAAGCCGGGCGCAATCAATCAGATTGACGGCCTCAAGGCCAAGGAATCTTTGCCAGGCGGAGAAGCTATAAAACCTATCCATGGGGGCCAGCCCCAAGGAAAGGCTCCGGAAGCGAAAGCGGGTGAAGGTCAAGAAGCCGGTCTTGAGGGTGGAGGCGGGGGGCAGGGGGCCGAAAATCGAGAGACGCTAGAAAGACCGCCAGATCAGGGTGGCGGCGCAGGAGTACCCGGGCCAAGCGGCCAGGCGCCCTCGGGTCAACCGGAAGAGCCGGGCGAAGCATCGGAGACCGGTCAAAGCGGGGGCGGGCGGCCGATTGCCGGCGGGCGCTTGAAACAAGTCCAAATACAGGCTCGAAAAGCCATAACCGACCGACTTAAAAAACTTACCGAAAAGTTAAAATGGCAAGCGATTAAGAAGTTGGCAATCTTTCTGGCCAGTCAGTGGTGGTTCTGGCTGATCGTGGTGATAGTGATCATCGTGATATTGATGATTGTGACCTCTGTCGGTCTCTACGGCGCCTCAGCTTCCTCGCCCAACTCAGCCGGTAAGTCTACGCCGCAGAGCTTTTCTCCTCTCGACGACAAACACCTCTTACAACAACTTATCGCCGAGTCCAATATTGCCAATATTGAAAACGTTTTGCAGAATCAGAAAGCACTACTTCTAACTGAACTTGATGATTTAGAAAAAGAGATCAATTCCAACAATTCTTTCCGCCCCCAGGCTGCGACTTCGATTCCGATCATTGAGGAGTTAAAAACGCTTGTAAATGCCCCCGGATCAGGAAACGGCCAGAAATTTAAGGACAAACTTACCGAACTCTATAAACTCTGGGCGCCAACCGTTAACTCCCTTAAGGGAACCGCTCTACCGATAAAGCTTGATGAAATTCAAGGCTTTGGCGGAACTAATCATGGAAGCACTATGATCCGTCCCGAATTTGTGGGTGGACACAACGCTTTTTTTGGCTGTTCAGAGAGAGGGGATAAGTGCCACGGAAGTAATCCCACCACCGCCGATGCGGTTGACCTAGCAGCAAAGTTTGACACACAAATCTACGCCCCTTTCAGCGGCCACTGGACATATGGAAGGGGTGGCCGCCCGGACGCTATTGAGCTCATCGGCCAAAGCAGTGATGGCCATAAGATGGAAGCTATTTTGGCCCACCTGACTCCAACCGGAGGTCAAAGCTCCGGAGATATTACTTTTGGACAACCCATTGGAAAACTACACCATCTCATCTATAAGGATGGCTCGGATCACCCCCACCTGCATTTCGAGCTCCGAGTGGATGGAAAGGATATTCACCGGAATGCTTGGGGCAGAACGGTCGAGCAATGTAGCGAGGCTCCTACCTGCGAAAGTCTTTGGGATATGCAGAAAATAGTTTTGTCCGGAGGGGCATGATTCGCAAATCTTTGATTATTTTCTTAATCTTTGGCTTCATATTTGGTGCATACGGACCGGTTTTTTCAATGATTAAGTACACTAAAGCCACTGTCGATCTGGAAGATCCCATGGTAAGCACAGACGACGCCGGCGAAGACAATTGGCAACCCACTGCTGAAGATGAAGCAAAATATCAGGTCAATATTCCGCCCTCATTGCTGGACTTAAATGCCATCAATCAAGATCGAACTGGAGACAACGCAGGTACAACCGACACAACCCAGGCTTATGATGCGGTGTTCGGCAACATCTCGAATAAGATAATCTTCAAATCCGCCTCGGACAAGGAAGACATCCGGCGGCTAAGCTGCTTGACCGAGATGATCCCGGACTATGCCAACGACTTAGGCTCGATGTCGGTTGACACCGGCCGAAGTATCTCCGATCTGCAAAACATCAAGACCAATAATCCCCAGCAGTTCTCCGATATGGTCCAGACCGCCAAGGCTCAAAGGCAGTCAAATCTCTTGCCGATCTTGAAACAGCCTCAAAACCTGCCCGCTCTGGCCTGTCTTCTAAGCTACGACACGCCGCAGGAAGCCGGACAGGCGCTGCTGGAGGACGAGAATTATGTCGATCAGCTGATTCAAGCCGCCCTCAATTCAACCAAAATAGATATTCGCGTCTTGAAAATGCTGGTTTATCTGGTCACCCCGAAAAACCAGGGCGGGGCGGGGCATGATCTTATTACCGTGAAGACCCTGAGAAACGGCTATAATCTGCCCAACCGCCAAAATGAACGCGAGGATCAGGCTATCAAAAAACAACGCAGAAAAGCCGAAGACGGCGCCGCGGCCGCCGATCCGACCGTGGCCGATGCCAATGCCCAAAACAACGCTCCGGCCGACCTGGCGATCGGACAGGTCACGGACGGTAAAAACAACAATCAAAACTCTCTGCAAATCTCCGATTTCGCCCTAAACTATACCGAAGACGCCCCGACTATCTCGGCTCACGCCGACGGCGAGGCGGTTGACATTTCTCAGGTCGATACTATCAAATGCACTATTATCAAAAAGAAGCGGGTCGGCGGCGACACCAAGATCGCCCAGCCTCCCAAGCCGATAGATCTGATCTGGCAAACCGCCGAAGGCTACGACAAGACTCAAAACCAGCGCGACAGCCTCAACAGTCTGGTTGACGGACTGAACAAAGACGGTCTTTTGGATTTATTAAATGAATTCGGCGTCAATCTTGACAGTTTAGACAATATGTCAACGGATAATCTCGGCGACCTAGTCGAAGTCATCGGGCAATCAATCATTGGCCAGCTGATCAATTCCGGCGGGGACATCTCGGGAGTGGATCTGGAGGGAACCCTGCGGAAGGTCGGGGCAATTTATTTAGCAGATAAATTAAAGTTGCCAAGAGCCGCATTTTACGGGGCCGGTTATAAAAACATTGATGATCTGAAAGTCAATTTGGGCCGCGCCAGCTTGGAGGAGAGGCTCAATCTGCCCATAGGATCTCTGAGCGGTAACACTTCAAACGATATCTTCTACTCCGCCGGCGAGCGCAAAATGGAGAAGGAGCTGCAACTGCCGGCCGGTACCCTTACCCCCGACATTACCGGCGAGAAACAGCTGATGATCAAGGCCGGAGCCAGACTGATCGAGGATAAACTCAAGTTTGAGACCAACAGTTTTCTCTACCCCAATCTGGTCGAGATCAAAAAACACGCCGGCGACCTGCGCTTCAAAACCATCTTTCTAAATCCCGAAACCGTTGATGCGAGGCTATCGCTGGATCAGGACACCAGCCGGAGGTTTGCTTCGGGCCAGATGACTCCGGATGAATTTCTGACCAGAATCGCCTTTGCCCATTTCTCAACCCACGGCTACATTTTTGGCAATTACAACTCCGATACTTACCGCCCTATCACCGACATCAACGGCCGTAATACTCTTTCCTGGCCCTCCGGTTCCTCAAGCTCCCGCGATGCCGCCTTTGGCACTCCTGACGGCACCAGCGACCAGATTCTGATGGGTTACATGCCGGCTCTGGTTTTCATTGGCAAAAACGAGATTGCCAAACGAATCAGCAGTCGCAAAAACGAACAGCAGGCTTTTATCGGCTGGGCGGCTGACCACGCCGGCGATACCAGCTGTAAAGTTGCGCCCGACTTCGGTTCCTCGGTCTTAGATCCCAACAATCCAAACATCCAGACCTATACCAATTTCGATGCTAAACTATTCGCCAAAAATTACGGTCTGAGCACCAACGATTTCTATCTGATTTTCGGTTGCGCCACCGGTGGAGCCGATAGCGTCTTCTCGAGATTGGGAGCCGATCGTCTCTACCAAGCCGTCAAAGACTCGCCCGAGGTGGCCAAAGCCAAGGCCAACGTACTGGCCAATAATCCGGAACTGGGTCGAGCCCTGAATAAAGCTGAGTTTTACCTCGAGCACTTTAAAAGTATCGATCGGCATCTGGACAATATTGACAAAGAATGGGAGGCCGTCAAGAGCGATCCGATTTATTCCGCCATTTACGCCGATTACTCTAAGACTAAAGATGAAATCAAAAACCGTAAAGGAACCTCGCCAACCTACTTGAAGGAATTGGCTCAAAACGCCAGAAATAATTTTGCCGTAATCCGCTCCAGGCTGGACGGAAACGATAAGCTTAGAGATCATGTCAACAAGCTGATCTACGAGCTGGATCAGCTCGAAGCCGACATCGAGGCGATAGTCAACGGACAGGACGGGGATGCCGTTTTGAATAACATTAGGCTCTCGGATCTGGACGTAGCCGCCAACGGCGCCGGTAGTAGCAGCACCTCCAGTTACAGCTTGACCAAAATAATCTGGTTGGTGGTGACCGGAAAAATTACTATGGCCGATGCTCTGGTCATGGCCGGAGCCAATAAGGTTGAGGACGAGCTGAATCTGCCGGCCTACTCGCTGGCCTATTTTTCACAGTCGACCAAACAAGCCAACACGGCTATCTCGAGCGGTAAAACTACCGTCGAGACCAAAATAAATTACGGTTTATTTAGCTTCGATACCCAGCCGACCATCGTCTTCAACGACATCAAAATCCCGGTTGATAAAGACCATACCAATCTTAGAGAACGCTTTTTAGCCAGTCTCGGCCAAGCGGCGGTTGAGGAAGCGATGAATCTATCCCCCAATTCCTTCCAAGGTTCTGCCCTGCCCGATCCGAGGAAAAGCGAAACCCTGAGCGACGTCGTCGGACATCTGGCTGTCAGCTCCTCGGCCAGCCAAGCCAAGAATCGCCTAGCCTCAGGTTTCGGCACCTCGGCCAGTCTGGACCGGCTGATGGCCGGCGATCAAAACAGTCTAAGCTCCGCCAAAGACGCTCTCCGAGAATTTGATCGAAAACTCGGGCTGAAATCGGGCACAACGCAGTCTTTTATCTCAGGCCTGGGCAACTCGCTTGACAGCTCAAACTATCTAAGCTCAAACGAGTTGGATATGGTAGCCGGCAAAACCGGCATCTCCAGGTCGGCTCTGCAAAAATTAACCAAAGTTTTAGCCGGAGAAGAGAATTGGCAAGTCAATCCGGTCGATTTTAACGAGTACAACCCGTATATCACCCGAGTCGAAGTCGACCCGAGCACCTGCGCTACAAACGACCAGAGCAATTATGCTTATACGGACAAAGACGGGACTCACAATTTCGAAACCCGCGAGAAAGCCGCCAATTACTTTAACGCCCACAAGGATCGGGTTCTGGATTATACCGGCGAGATCGCCCAGAAACTGGTGGGTATCTTAAACGGCGATCCGGCTTGGGGCGGAGCTTTGGCGCAAACCGGGCTTATGGCATATCTAAAAAATCCCAAAACCTCGCCCAGGGCCTTGAGCGACGAGGCCATTACGGCCCTCTCCGACAAAACCGGCGTCGCCCGGGAGATTTTCGAGCGATTATTTGTCGGTAAGAATATCAAAAGCGATCTCTTCTCCTATCTGGTCATCGTCGGCACCAAGGTCGGCGAACAGAGAACCGCCGGGCTCCTCCTGAATAATTTCGGCATTTCGATAGGTAAATCCAGACTCGGGATCAACGATCTCTTTGATATTTTTAACGGCGATGGCTCTCAAATAGTCACCAGACTGGCTGGGAATTTGATCGATTCGCAACTGGGGATAGACTCGGGCACCTTTGCCAAGATAGTTAACGCCCCGTATGAGGCCAATCGCAACTGTCTTTTGAAGCAAGCCGGCATCAGCTTCATCTTCAAACAACTCGGAGTCAAAGGGATCAATCTTTCCGGCGATCCCTACGCGGCCATTGGCGGAAGCAAGATTGAGAGCGTCCTGGGTTGGCCCAATAATACGTTTAAGAGCGGCAAGAAGGGCTTGGACGGCCTCGGGGAGCTTTTAGATCTGGTCGGTCCGCAATTATTTGTCAAAGGTTTTTCCATCCCTATTGCCGGTCTCGATTTCGCCGGCGCCAGCCGAGGCTTGTTCCCGCAGATTAGCGATGCCGAGTGGGCCAAGCTCGATAACGGGAAAATTTTGAGCCTGCTCCAACAAAGAGAAGATATGTCCAGTCTGGAGGATGCCCCCTATTTTGCGGTGAAAGCCAGAATCAAAGAGCTGATAATGGGGCGGCTGAAGATCATTCAGGACGAAAAGTCGGCCGTTTGGACCTATAAGCCAAGCGCCAGTTATGCTACTCCCGCGACCAGTTATGATTCAGCCACCGGTTCGTTCACCGTCGGGGTCTCCATTGATTACGGCAAAGCCGACACCAGCGGCAGTTTGCCGAGACTGAGTGATTTTGCGTCCCAAAGTGGCGGGGGCGATCTTACCGCCCGAGCCAAACTCGGCGCCGAGATTGAGATATTTAGAGATCGGCTCTCGACGATAGATTCGCGGATAAACCAAAGCTCCGGCGCGACCCGCGACCTGATCTTGGGCAAAACTTCTCCGGACGACTATCGCAGCGGGGTTTCTAAATCTCAAGCCGTGGCGCTGGCTGCCATGAAGCTGGCCGATCTTTTGGGAGCCGATCCGGACAAAGCCCGGGACGTGCAAAATCTCTTCAGTATTCTCTCGATCAAGGGCAAATGGACGCCTGACCAGAGAGTGGATTTCTACAATGCCGCCTCGGATCTGATCGGCTGGAATATGGATAAAATGCTGCATATGGACAACGGCACCATGGCCAGAATTATTCTGAAGCCGCAAAACGCCCGAAACGTGTTGATAGAACAAGGCCTAAAAAAGCTGGACGGCCAGCTCAACATCGGAGTGAAAACAGCCGATATCTTTGCCGCCAAGGTCGACGGTTACGCCAAACGCGACTGCGATATCCAGTATGGCAAACTGCACGACTGCCGCATAGTCGAGTTGACCGGCAGTAAGGCGGCCCGCGCCCAAGCCTCGTCTCAGCTGGCGCTTCAAATCAGAGTCCGTACCAACGGGCTGATTCAGGCCGAGGACAGCCAACAGCTTTTGAGCGACTTTTTCTACAGCGGCAATATGGACGCGATGAAAGCTCTGGCCTATTCCGAGTTCAGCGTCCGGATAAACAATACTATTAACGACCAGGGTGAGAAAACCGGCATTTTACCGCCCGGCTTTCGGATCACCTGGGACGATACCATCGGCGCAGTCAAGGGCAGCGCCGAACTCGAAGATTACGCGGCCACCAGAGCTAGACTCCAGGCTCTGCAGGAACTTGATAATCCGGATTTCGCCAAAAAAGTTGACGCCTTCAACTCCGGCGGCGCCAGCGATTACCGGAAAAATGACGGTTACGGCGTGACCGGGCAACTGGCCAATCTTCAGGATCAAACCAACCCCTACTCCATCCAGACTCAACAAGAACCGGCGGCGCCGATCTCTGAGATGGTGGTTCACAACATCGACAGCTCTGTTCCTCTGACCGATAATACAACCGCCGGCTTACAGAGTGTCGAGAGTATGAAGAGCCAGATCAGCGCGCTTGAGACCAAGTTGCTTCAGGCTCCGAGTGGCGCCATGTCCTTTGACCGCGACCCTCAGTATTTCATCGATCTTCAACAATACAACTCCAGACGCTCTCTGGTCGATAGTCAAGAACAGGCCGCCAAAGACCACGTTCGGACGATGTATCGAAAAAATATCGAGTACCATTATATGGATTCTCTGCTTTACGCCAAGGACAAAAATATCCCGCCCGGTTTCACTGCTGCGATGTATGAGGGGAATGCTCACACCCGCGGTCTTGCGCTTCTGACCTGGGCCAAAAACGGAGTCCTAAACGGCGATCTTCTGGGTATAAATATCAATAAAGACTTCGCTCTGGCGGCCAAATACTTGCTTGATGTTTATCAAAACGGCAGCACCAAATCCTTCGAGGATTTAGTCAAGTCGGGCGACTTAATGAAGATTGACAATCTTCTGACAGACAAATTCGACAGCCTCTTCGGGGTTAGCTTAGCTAAGGGTACCTTTACCTCGCTTCTGGCCGCTTGGAATTACAAAGTGGGTTGGGACGAAAAGATCCCGGCTCCGGGCACGCTCGGGCAAATTCCCACCCTGAAAGATGTCTATATTAATAATTTCACCGAAAGAATCACCGGCTGGATTGATAGCGAGTTGGGTCTGCCCCGAGGCACCGCTCTGGCCAGTTATCAGATGTTTAGTAACCTCAAAGCGGCGCAACAAGCGCTAGATTCTGCACAAGTCGCCGCCAACCTCGCCGATACGGCAGCCTGGAGCACTTATCGCGCCGCCGTGACCGGCACGCCGACATCCGAGATTTTGCAGAAAGATTACAATACGCTCTTCGGAGCCTCCGCCAGTCCCGAACAAGTCGCCGCCAACCTTAAGGCGACCGGAGCGGCCGGCTCAGCCAAAGTAAAAGATGTTTATGCTCAACACGATGCCGCCGACGCCAGTCTGCAAAAAGCCAAAATCAATGTAGCTACCCTCAAAGCAAGCTTGGTGACATTCGCAGTCAACATCCTCTTTTCGGATCAGATGGCT
>JAKAMI010000040.1 GCA_021812945.1 bacterium | reverse complement strand
GCGATCAGGGTCTTAAACGATGGAAGGCGGCTCTACTGAGCCGCCAACCTGATCCCCCGATATTCTCCTTCGGTCTATCCACAGATCAGATTCGTGGATAGACCTCAAACCGCCACGCTATTGCGATCCCCACGAGTACCAATAGCGCCCCCAAGAGCGTGATCCGATCGCCATACCTCATACGATCGAATGTCGAACTCGTCTTGGCTCCAACTGCCCCTGATGGCACAGTTGTGCCACCAGACCCGAGGTAGAGCACAGCCCCCATAACCGACGCCAGGAAGCCGATAAGAGACATAGCTACTCCGACTGCAAACCACGGTATTTGCATCACGACCACCTCCGGTGGCAGACTTTGATGACAGGAATCGCGATCATTTGCTGCCCGCAATCTCGACTGGAATAGTACTAAAAATAGATCGAAGAAACAAGACCGGTCGGTTGAGCGTTCTTTGCTATCGTTAGTTTGTAGCCTTTCTTATGATATTTTACCATCTTACGCTTGTATCTGTCATCCTGAGCTGATATCTGTCATCCTGAGCTTGCGAAGGATCTTTACCTTATGGATTAGATCCTTCGCAAGCTCAGGATAACAGAATCAGGCTGCATTTCACTACAAACTAATTGTCATTCTAAACTCGGTTTAAGAATCCTATTAATCAATACGTAAATTACGTAAACTCGGGATGCTAAAATAAATTCAGCACGACATTAAAAAAAGAGGTTTAGTGGATAAAAAAGACTGCCACGCCGCCAACTCTTCACAATGATGAATGGTAAAAAAAGAGACCAAACAAGGTCCAAGTTGATGGATGGTTTGGTCTATATAAAAAGCATAATTAATATTCCCTCCGCCCACGTCTGATGGCGAAGGGGGTACTACCAGAGGCGGAGATCATCCACCTTGTCGCGCTTATTAGGCGGGTAACCGTTTAGGTGCTTTCGATAAGCCTCAGCACCATTTTCATACGGCTTCCGACCAATTGCAAACTCCTGGCGTCGTTTTTCGGCCTCGGCTGCTTTGGCCATGTTGGCCCTGACCCGCGCCTGAATCTCCTCCTGCTGCTTGGGTGAGAGTGTCTCGAGCCTTTTGAGATTCCTTGGCCTCGGACACTCGTGGAAACCGGCTCCCGAAGTAGGGTTGAATTCTGCTACCATGGTCGCGCCTCCTTAAACGCGATTAGACAACAATCGGTCCTGCAACATTGCTGCGATACTACATATATATGATAAAATGAGAAATAATGCAAGAGCAAAACGACATTCTACTAACCCTAAATGCCTCCAGCCGCATCGGTTCCAAGACTTTTCAAGTTCTGGCCAATGCTTTTAATAACGACTTTCCTAAATACTGGCAGGCATCGCAGGAAAGGCTCAAGGGAATATTGACCAAAGAGATACTCGATAAGTTTATTGAGGCGCGGTCTGAATATTCTCCGGAAAAGGAGCTTGAGAAGTTAAAATATCTAAGAGCAGACTATCTAACAATCTACGATTCCGACTATCCGCAGCTTTTGAAGGAAATCCATGATCCCCCTTTCGTTTTGTACTACCGCGGCAATCCGAAAATATTTAACTCCTCCGCTATCGCCATCGTCGGCAGCCGCAAGTTTACCGCTTACGGCCGGCATATCGGCTACAAACTGGCTCATGACCTGGCCGGTTCCGGCTTGACGATAGTCTCCGGATTGGCCTTGGGGCTCGACGCCATAGTCCAGCAAGCGGCGCTGGATGCCTCGGGGTTGACTATCGGAGTCTTGGCTTGCGGTATCGACAAAATCTACCCTGCCAGCAACCACGAACTAGCCCGAAATATCATTCGAAAAGAGGGGTTGATCATTTCTGAGCAACCCCCGGGCACTCCTCCAATGAAACAGAATTTTCCTTTTCGCAACCGGATTATCTCCGGCCTGTCTGCCGGCACTTTAGTGGTTGAAGCGGCCGAATCGTCAGGATCGTTAATAACTGCAGCCGCCTCGCTGGAGCAAAACCGGGAAGTTTTCGCCGTCCCCGGTAACGCCGACTCTCCGACTAGCGCCGGCACCAACAATTTGATAAAAATGGGCGCCAGACCGGTAACCTGCGCCGATGATATTTTGCGCGTATTTAATATGGAAAAGATCGAGCCCCAAAGAAAAGCGCTCCGGCTGAACGAAAACGAAACAAATTTGCTGGAATATCTAAAAACCGGACCCTTACATATTGACAAAATCGCAGAGGTCTCTAAATTGGATATTGTGGTCGTGTCGCAATCAATGACCCTTTTAGAGCTAAAGGGAGCCGTCCGGCATCTGGGAGGAGGAGTGTATCAGATCAATATTCTTTAACAATTTCTAATTTCTAATTGACCTAATTGATCTAATTAAACCCCAACGAGTAATTTCTAAAAGTTTTAACCACATTGGGATTTTGGATATTGAGATTTAGTTAGAAATTAGAAATTAGGGTAATTAGAAATTTATCCCGGAGGGATCTTTATGAATTTGGTTATCGTTGAGTCACCGGCTAAAGGCAAAACTATTGAGAAATATTTAGGCCATGACTATAAAGTACTGGCCTCTTTTGGTCATATTCGCGACCTGCCGGTCAAGGACCTTGGAGTTGATGTCAAAAACAATTTCGAGCCGACCTACGTTATCCCGCCCAAGAGCACCAAAACTATCTCCGCTCTTAAGAAAGCCGCCTCAGGCGCCGATATGATCTACCTGGCTACCGACCTGGACCGCGAGGGAGAAGCGATAAGCTGGCACGTGGCCCAAGCCCTTGGCTTGGAAAATTCCAATAACCAAGAAGCAAATTCCAAACAAATCCAAAATCCAAAATACAAAAGAATTACCTTTCACGAGATTACCAAGTCGGCGCTGGAAAAAGCCATCAAAAACCCGCGGGAGATCGATATGAATCTGGTCGACGCCCAGCAGGCTCGACGAGTTCTGGACAGATTGGTGGGCTACAAACTCTCGCCTTTTTTGTGGAAAAAGGTTGCCAAAGGCCTGTCCGCCGGCCGGGTACAATCGGTAGCGGTACGCCTGGTAGTCGACCGTGAACGCGAGATTCTGGCTTTCAAACCGGAAGAATATTGGAACATCACTGCCCTGCTTTTCAAAGATACCCCGGAAAATTCTTTTTCCGCCAAGCTCTATAAAGTTAATGAAAAAATCATTGACAAGTTGTATGTCAAAAACGAGAAGCAAGCCAAGGAAATCATTACCGATCTTGAAAAAGCCAAATATTCGGTAGCAGACATCATTAAAGAAGTGGTCAAGCGCTACCCCTCGACGCCATTTACCACTTCGACTCTGCAAATGGAAGCGGCTCGGAAACTTGGATTCTCGGCCAAAAAGACCATGATGCTGGCCCAGAGACTGTACGAAGACGGACACATCACCTATATGCGAACCGACTCGCTCAATATCTCCGCCGAGGCAATCAAAGCGCAAAGGGAAACCATTTCGCAAAAGTACGGCGCAAAGTATCTTCCCGCGACTCCAAACGTCTATAAAACCAAGTCTAAGGGTGCTCAGGAGGCTCATGAAGCGATTCGCCCGACCGATTTCAGGGTTGAGTCGAGCGGAGACGAACGCGACCAGAGCCGACTCTACGAACTGATCTGGAAACGAACCATTGCTTCCGGGATGGTTCCGGCCGAGTTTGACCAGATGGATCTGTTGGTCGACGCCGCACACGATCAAAAATACCAGTTGCAAGCCAGAGCTTTGAAACAAAAATTCAACGGCTTTATGAAAGTTTACACCGAGGGCCGGGATTTTGAAGAAGATGAAAATATTGTCGACCTGCCCAAGCTGGAAATCGGCGATAAACTAAACTTGAAAGAATTAAGCAAAGAACAAAAGTTTACCGAGCCGCCGCGCCGTTACACCGAGGCTACTCTGGTCAAGAAACTGGAAAAAGAGGGTATCGGCCGCCCTTCCACCTACGCGCCAATTATGTCAACTATCCGCGACCGCGGCTATGTCACCATGGATGGCAAATTTTTCGTCCCGGCCGAGATTGGCATGATGGTCAACGACGTTCTGGTTGACAACTTTCCCGAGATTGTCGATTTGAAATTTACCGCTCACCTGGAAAGTGATTTTGACGAGGTCGCTGAAGGCAAAATCGAGTGGCAACACGCCATCAAAGAGTTTTACGAGCCGTTTGCCAAAGAGCTCAAAGAAAAAAATAAGGAAGTTAATAAAGCGGATATCCTCGGTAGCCCCAATGAAAAATGTCCAGAGTGCGGCTCCGATCTGGTCTATCGTATGAGCAAATTTGGCAAGTTTATCGCCTGTAGCAATTATCCCGAGTGTAAATATAGCAAGTCGCTGGAAGAAGATAATCTTGAGAAAAATCCCAAATCGGCCGAAGCTCAGGCGGTTTCCGAGGAAAAATGCCCGAAATGCGGCAAACAGATGATTGTTAAATCCGGCCGCTTCGGCAGTTTTCTGGCTTGTCCGGATTATCCCAAATGCAAAAGCACCATGGCCATCCCGACCGGCATCAAATGCCCCGATTGCCAAAAAGGCGACGTGGTTTCCAGGCGGACCAAAAGAGGACGAATCTTCTGGGGCTGTTCCCGCTATCCCAAATGCAAATACGCTACCTGGGAAGATCCAGGGAAGAGTAAATCCAAAACCCCAAACTCTAAATCCTAAATAAAGTATAAAATTCAAAATACTGAATTCAAAACCAATAATGCGAACATTTTTGAGTTTTGATATTGTTTATTTAAGATTTGTTTAGAGTTTAGAATTTAGATGCTATCTTTGATATAAAAGCGTACACCCCTTACTTCCGTTCTTTCGTGGTAACAACCCTGCAATAACATATACTGTTAAGAACTAATAAGTTATTGAAAGGTAATTGCCATGAAAAAGGAAG
>JAKAMI010000015.1 GCA_021812945.1 bacterium | reverse complement strand
AAACAGCCGCCGTGACTCCGACCGTAACTGGTAAATCAACCGCCCAAGTTGCGACACCGCCGGCAACCGCGCCGGCAGCGACCACAACTCCTTCGGACAGCCAGGGACAGATTAAGGGGGCTGATACATCCAATAACACAAGTTCGCAGGAGCCGTTCAACTGGACGCCGTGGATTATCCTGATCATCATTATCATCCTGGCCGGCGCTGCTACCGGCGGATATTTCTACTGGACACGAGGCGACGAGGCTGTGGCCAAATCAGCTGTTACCACATCCGTTTCCAAGAAATCCAATGGCAAAACGGCTTCGGACAAGAAAGTGGTGCCGAAAAAGACCAACCGCTGGTAAACATTGAGTCAAGTTAGGAAAATAAAAACCCTCGCTAGCGAGGGTTTTTATTTTGAGCCCATAAAGTGGTATGATTGTGGCTGATGGAAAAAGATGTCAGGTGGAAAAGATTAAAGATAATTCTGGGAAGTTATTCCAGTTATTTTAGCAATATCATAATATTTTTAGTCATCGTCTACTTTCTTTTTATTGTTGGGAAAGCCTTGTATCAAAGCTATCAGGACCAAAAAAGTATTTTAGAGAAGAAAAACGAGATCGTGAGTCTTAGAGCCCAGGTGATCTATCTGGAAAACCAAAATCTGTACTATCAGACGCAATCTTACAAAGAAAAAGAGGCCAGAAAGAAGCTCGGGATGGTTAAGCCGGGGGAGACGGCGGTGGCGCTGGATCGGGTGTCAAGTGACAGTCAAACGGTAACTGTTCCGGCTGAAAAAAAACTTGACCTGCCAAACTACATCCGCTGGTGGAACTACTTTTTCTGATCTGAATGATAATTCGGATGTTATCATTTCGCCTCTCGGCCACCCTAACCAACCTACTCGTTCACCTCTTGATTTTTCGCTTTAGTTTACAGGCTCAAAATCAAGAAGGTTCTCTCGACCGGCACTTCGTCGAAACGACAACAACCGGATTGTATTTATATTCGTTTGATTCTAAGCGTAGCCATTGAAGTTGCTGAGTAAATCTGATACAATCTACACATCGACGCGGGATGGAGCAGTCTGGTAGCTCGGGTGGCTCATAACCACCAGGTCGCGGGTTCAAATCCCGCTCCCGCACCCAAATCTTCAAAATAATTTTCAATTTTCAGTTTTCAATTTTCAATTTATTTCTGTATAATATTCATTGAAAATTGATAATTGCGAATTGAAAATTTTTGGTTATGCCAGGGTAGCTCAGGCGGTTAGAGCGTAGGATTCATAAACCTAAGGTCGGGAGTTCGATTCTCCCCCCTGGCACCATGTGTAAAATATCAAATATCAAATATCAAAAAAGCACAAGAATGGTGTTTTTTTGTTTGTTCCTATATTAAATCTAAAAATTAGGGTATAAATAAGTTAATGAAAAAGTATTCTCAAAAATCTTTAATCTACAAGGTTAGATCTCTGATCAAGGAGCAGGGGATGGTTAAGGAGGGAGACGGATTGCTGCTCGGCTTATCCGGCGGACCGGATTCGGTCTGCCTTTTTGACATCCTCGACACCCTGAAGGACGAATTAAAATTCGAATTGGCTGTGGCACACTACAATCACCGGCAAAGGGGAGAGGAGTCGGACGCAGACGAAAAATTCGTTATCAGTCTTGCCAAAAGCAGGGGAGTCCGGTGTTTTATCGGCCAAAATAAATCGACTAGAAAAATTTCGGAGGACGAGGCCAGAAATCTAAGATATGCGTTTTTGGGAAAATCTCTGGGGGAGTGGTCGGGGGATGTGCTGGTTTTGGCTCACAATCAGAACGATCTGGCTGAGACTCTGCTTCTGAATCTGATACGCGGTGCAGGTATTTTGGGCCTTTCTTCTATCCCCTTGCGGCGAAAAAAAATTATCCGTCCCCTACTCAAATTTGGCCGTCAGGAGGTCCTGGAACATCTTTTAACCCAAAAGATCAAATACCGCCTTGACTCTTCAAATGAAAATCTCAACTTCAGCCGTAATCGTATTCGAAATAAAGTAATCCCAGAGCTCCAAACTATCAACAAACAGGCGACCGCCAATATCTTCAAAGCCGCCGAGCATTTAAGCAGTGAATCCGCTCTTCTCTTCGAGCTAATGGAAAAGGAATTAAAAATGGTTTTAATTTCAAAGAACAAGAACCGGTTCGAGCTTGATGTCAGAAAAATACAGGATCTCTCCCCTAGTCTGATTACCGCTCTGATCCGTTACATCCTATTTGGTCTGAGTTTAAATAAAGATGTCTCCAGTAAACATTATCTCGCCATCTATCAAATGATTATTAAAAACATCGGCAACAAAAAAATTACTCCGAATAAAAACTTGCTCGTGAGCTTAAATAAAGGTATAATCAGAATCGAAAGAATCATTAACTAGGCGGATTATGAACAACAGAAACAATTCCAGAATCATATTGTATTTCTCAGTAATCGTGATTGCGATTTTCCTTATCTCGACCTATCTTTTACCCAAGGGGCAGACGGTTAAAAACTCTTCGATCTCACAGATTGCCCAAGACGTGAAAGACAGCAAGGTCAAGGAAGTTGATATTGCCGACAACCAGGTCACGGCTGTATACAACGACGGTAGCAAGGCAGAAGCTTCCAAAGAAGCGACTGCCAATCTTCAAGATTACGGTATCACCTCAGACAAGGTCATCATCAGCGTCAAAAATACTTCTTCGTCCGTTATCTGGTCTTCCCTTTTGTCCGGTGTTTTACCGATTCTTTTGATTGTCGGCTTCATCTGGTTTATGATGCGTTCGGCGCAAGGTTCAAATATGAAAGCAATGAACTTCGGTAAATCGCGTGCCCGGGTTTTCGACGGTTCCGGCAAGACGACCTTCAAGGATGTTGCCGGTCTTATAGAGCCAAAGGCAGAGTTAGAGGAGGTGGTGGAGTTTCTAAAACACCCTCAGAAATTTAAAACTCTAGGAGCTGAAATACCTAAAGGCGTGCTTTTAGTCGGGCCTCCCGGCACCGGCAAAACACTCCTTGCTCGAGCAGTGGCCGGGGAAGCCGGTGTGCCGTTTTTCTCCATCTCCGCCTCTGAATTTGTAGAAATGTTTGTTGGCGTCGGCGCCTCCAGGGTCCGCGATCTTTTCGAACGCGCCAAGAAAAACGCCCCTTCAATATTATTTATCGACGAGCTCGATGCCATCGGCCGCCAACGCGGCTCCGGGCTTGGCGGAAGCCATGACGAGCGCGAACAAACCTTAAACCAGATTTTGGTGGAAATGGACGGTTTCGAAACCGGCACCAATGTTATCGTCATTGCCGCCACCAACCGACCCGACGTCTTGGATCAGGCCCTGCTTCGCCCGGGCCGATTTGACCGCCGAGTCAGTATTGATCTACCGGACAAAAGAGAGCGGGTAGACATCCTCAAAGTTCACACTAAAAATAAACCTGTCGCCGAAGCGGTGGTTTATGATAAAATCGCCTCTCAGACGGCGGGATTCTCCGGCGCGGATCTGAAAAATGTGGCCAACGAAGCGGCCATTCTGGCGGCCAGGGGCAATAAAAAGGAGATCGCTCAGCATCTGTTTGACGAAGCCATCGAACGCGTGATGATGGGTACCGAACGCAGAAGCCGGGTCCTCTCCGACGAAGAAAAAAGAATCACCGCGGTTCACGAGGCGGGCCACGCTATTGTCGGCCATCTTTTGCCTTTCGCCGACCCGATCCACAAGATCTCCATCATCTCTCGCGGCTCGGCCCTGGGCTATACCTGGAATCTACCCAAAGAAGATCGATACCTGCATAGCAAAGAAAAGTTCGAAGACGACATTGCCACTCTTTTGGCCGGGCGTGCCGCCGAGGAGTTGGAATTCAATTCCGTTACCACCGGAGCCAGTAACGATTTCAAACGCGCCACCGCCATGGCTCGGAAGATGGTGACTCAATACGGCATGAGCGAGAAACTTGGCGATCAGACTTTTGGCAACTCCGAGGAAATGATTTTCTTGGGTCGTGAAATTCACGAGCAGAGAAACTACAGCGAGAAGGTGGCAGTAGAGATCGACGAAGAAGTCAAACAGATTTTGGCTAGCGCCAAGGAAAAGGCCAGAAAAGTTCTAAAAGCCAACACGGCAGTTTTAAATAAAATTACCGAAGAGTTACTCAAGAAAGAATCTCTAAACGAAGACGAATTTATCGCTCTGTTCCCCAAAAAGGAGAGAGAGGTCAAGAAATCAGAAGTGTAGTAAATTAAACTAGACAATACCCAATATTCAATATCCAATTTTCAAAAATCCGTTTGATTATTGTGGATTTGTAAGTTGAGATTTGTTCGGTTATTGTCTCTTGGTTATCGAGATTTACATAATCAGTGGCGTCGGTTTATTCAATAAATTGTCATAATGTTTAAAAAAATCTTTTCGGATCAGAGCACGATTAAGAGGGCTACGGCTCTCTTAATTATCACTCTGATAGTCTCAAATGTCCTTGGAATGCTTCGCGACCATTTTCTAGCCTCCAGAGTCTCGACGTACAGTCTAGATGTTTACTACGCGGCCTTTAAAATACCCGATCTGATCTTTAACGTCCTAGTCCTGGGAGCCATTTCGAGTGTATTCATCCCCATTTTCACTGAAAAAGTTGCACACCAAAAAGAAGGCAGGGCCAGAGAAATTACCAACAGGCTAATGACGGCCAGCCTTGTTTTTACCGGTCTGTTTGCCGTAATCCTTTACTTCACGCTTCCCTGGCTCATACCTCTTTTGGTCCCCAGATTTTCCGCCGATCGGCTGGCGCAAACGGTAAAAATCGCCAGAATTATTTCTCTAACCCCGATTTTGTTTTCTCTGTCATATATTACCAGCGGCGTCTTAAATTCCTACCGCCGTTTTTTGGCGTATTCGATGGCGCCATTGGTATATAATCTGGCAATTATATTTGGCACCCTGCTTTTGGTAAATCGTTTCGATATTGTCGGGGTCGCTTGGGCGGTTGTGGCAGGGGCATTTCTGCATTTTCTAGTTCAGATCCCTTCAATTCTTCAAACTGGTTTCAAATATCGTTTGGAAAAATTCTGGCACGACAAAGATTTGTTTAGAATTGTCAGACTTATGATTCCTCGAAGCATAGGTCTCGGGACCAGTCAGATCACTACGCTGGCGTTTACCGCCATAGCCTCGGCCCTGGCGGCCGGGTCTATCGCCGTTTTTACTTTTGCCGATAACATCCAAACTATGCCGGTAGTGGTTTTCGGAACCTCATTGGCCACCGTGCTTTTCCCGACGTTATCTGCGGAAATTGCCGAGAACAATAAAGAAAATTTCGCAGGCTACTTCACTAGAGCCCTAAAGGCAATAATTTATATAATGCTGCCGACGAGCGTGGTTTTTTATCTTCTATCAAATCAAATTGTCAGACTCATTCTCGGTAGCGGCAAGTTCAGCTTGTTCGACACCAGCCGGGCAGGTCAAACTCTGGCAGCCTTTTGTTTTGGTCTAGTCTTTGAAGCGGTCTTAGCCTTGATCGTTAAGGCATTCTTTGCCCAGAAAAATACCCGTCTGCCAATGTATGCAGGCCTCTTGGCTATGTTTTCAGCGATCGCATTTGGTTACCTTCTATCGCGCTTCTTTGGGGTTCCCGGACTTGCTCTGGGCCTGGCCGCCGGTAATCTGATCAGCGTTGTCTATCTGATGTATTACCTAAATAAGAGATTTGTCAAAGTGGATTTTGGCGACTTGTCCAAATTTGTCGCCAAGTCCTTAGTCTCGGCCGCGGCAACCGGCCTGATAACCTTTTTACTCATTAAAATTACTTTCTATTTTGTTGACCTTAGACATTACTTTGGGATATTGACGCAAACGCTCGTTTCGGCACTCGGGGGTATTATTGGCTTCTGCATTGTCTCAAAATGGCTAGGGGTCGAGGAATATGATTCAATAGTTAAAAATATTTTTGTTCGCTTTAAGCCGCCACAGGAAGCGCCGTTTGAGGAGAAGTAGGTAACCACACCGATCCAGACACGGATGGAACGCCGATAAGCGAGTATCCGTGTTGGATCGGTGTGGATATAGACAGACAACGGATAACTTGCAACTAACCATGGCTGATCTCGAAGAAAACTTTTTTAAAGAAATGGACGAAAAAAGTCGTTCCCTGGCAAAACCTTGGATGATTTTGATCGTCGTTTTGATTCTGATTTTCGGTTCGGCGGTTTATGGACTGATTAGGAGCCGCGACAATCTCAGGAGAATGGATTTTGCCGGCTGGAACTTGAATACAAACTTGCCTAATCTATCTCTAGGTAAAAGGATTTCTACACTTTCTCAAACCCAAATCTCCGATTACTCGTTTTCAGTCAACTCGACCGAGTTATCGGCCTATCTGAATTTATCGGACGATAATTTTCCCTTAAAAAGCACTTATACCAAGATCAAGCCGGACGTTGTAGTTCTTTATGGCCGATTGCGTTCCAGCCGTTTCGGTTTGCCAGTAAGTATCACCATGAAAGCCGAAGCCAAAGACGGTAAGCTGGTTTTGACTCCGTCTCCGACCGAACTGGAGAATGTATTATTACCAACAGAGACTCAGAATCTTATCGCCTCGGAAATCAGCCAGAGAATTAATCTGGATATAAATCTGAGCGGCAAATTTCAAGTCGGAAACATCAATCTGAATAACGATTTGATGACTATAAATATGATCTTAAAACCATGAAAGCGCTTTTGATATCGGATTTACACGGCGACCAAAAGCTTCTTAGGTTTCTGCCAAAAATTGTAAATGATTACGACATCATACTTTGTGCCGGTGACTTGACGAACTTCGGCCAACCGGAGGGGTATGCAGAATTGATCGACGAAATAATGATAGATAAGACTTGTTTTTGGGTTTCCGGCAACAACGATACCCAGCAAGAGTATCAGTATCGCCTGAAGAATATGCAAAACATCGACGGCAAAATTGTCGAGTATCGAGGCCACAAATTTGCCGGTTTGGGAGGAAGTTATCAAAACTACGAGGCTCAAAATTTCGGTCCGAGCCTCATCGGCAAAGACAGCGATTTATCAGGCTGCGTCCTCCTTTCCCACATCCCCCCGAGTTTGAAATTGAAGTATTCACCAGTCGATATCGTATGTCATTCCCGCTTGAGGCGTGCAAATCCACTAATAAATAATGCCCCTTCGGCCCACATCTGCGGCCACCTCCACGACACTGCCGGTGTCGCCTGCATCGGTTCGACTAAAGTAATCAAACTTGCCCCAGCCAAGTTCGGAGAGTATGCTGAAATGGATTTGGATAATTTGCAGGTCGATTTTAAAAAAGTCAAATGAATACGGCTAAGTAAATTATTCGTATTTTCGTTAAATTAATAAATTCGTAGGGAGAAGGAGCAAATAGTGCGACTGGGAGCGCATGTTTCAACAGCTGAAAAGTTTTCTTTGAGCATCGATCGGGCGGTCGAGCAGGGTTGTGAGTGTATTCAGATATTTGCCAATCCCCCGCAGCGCTGGAATCCTTTGGTCATTCCCGAGTCGGAATTAAAACTTTTCAAAGAAAAAAAAGAAAAAGCCGGTATTGATCCGGTGGTTATTCATAGCATATATCTGATAAATCTGGCGTCCGAAAATCCCTATTTCTACGAGCAATCAATAAAGTCGCTGATCGACGATATGAAAAAAGCTTCAATGATCGGGGCTCTCGGAGTCAACACCCACCTGGGTTCGACCAAGGGCCGGGATTTCAAAGACGTCCTAACCAAGATTGTTTTAGCCATTAAAGATATCCTTGCGGCCTCGCCGGATGGTCCGTATTTCATCTTGGAGAACTCGGCCGGAGCCGGACATATCATCGGCAGTAAGTTTTCCGAGATCGGTGAGATTATCAAAGCGGTTCATTCCGACCGAGTTAAGGTCTGTCTCGACACCGCCCACTCCTTTGAATCCGGTTATAATCTTAAAACCGCAGAAGGATTAGAATCGGCATTGGATGAGTTTGAAAAAGAAATCGGTCTGGAGAAATTAGTCTGTCTGCATCTGAACGATTCAAAAACTCCGCTTGGTTCTAACCGTGACCTTCACGCCGATATCGGCCGAGGAGAGATCGGTCTTGAGACTTTTCGCCGCATCGTGAATCATCCAAAGCTGAAACATCTTTCCGGCATCATCGAAACCCCGAATCTGAAAGGTCGAAGCGATATAGATGATTTAAAGATATTACGAGGATTGGTTAAATAAAAGATCTGGATTGAATTATAAACTCGCTTCGGCTTGTACTGAATTTCTAGGCGCTTTTTGAAATCGTTGTTTCGAGCGATTGCGACCGTCGAAATTCAGTAAGGCCTCGCGAGTCCATTATTTAATGTAAGCGAGTCAATCGTGGAGAATAAAATAGATCTAATTATGGACTGCGATACTAAGAACGAAATAGACGACCAATTTGCGATCGCCTATGCTTTGAAATCGCCGGAAATAAATCTTTTGGGGGTGGTGTCGGTGCAAAATTGCAAAAGAAACGGTCGTCGATCAGTAGATATTTATCATAAAGAAGCAGAAAAAATCTTGACTCTAGCCGAGTCGAAGATCAAAGCTTATAAAGGATCACGAAGACCGCTTAGGTCTGAAAATAAATTGGAAAGATCTGATGGTGTCGACTTCATTATTAGGTCGGCTCTTAAAGCCGATAGTCACATTTATGTTGTCTGCACCGGACCGGCAACTGACATTGCTAATGCTTGTCTTGTGGAGCCGCGGATTATCAAGAAGTGCAAGTTTTTCTGGATGGGCGGTTTCAAAAACGGTCAGGAATCAAAGAAGTTCCGACACCGTGAAGTCAATTTTTGCGGGGATAAAAAAGCCGCAAAGCTTTTGTTCGAACTTGGGTTGGACCTAACCTTGATCCCGATGTGGGGAGTGGCTGATCACCTTATCATACAAAATCATACTTTTGCCGAAGAGCTTCGAGAAACCAATACGCCACTCAATAATTACTTGGCAAATCTGATTAAATCAAACTGGCGTCGACGCTTGATCCATCGTTACTTACCCCAAGTTCTAAAACGTTACTGGGTTTTTGCCGACATCGTTGGACCGGCTGTGGCCAAAAACCTTGGAATTGCCAAAAGTCATATTACCACCTCGGTAATGGTAGAAAAAGGTAGGATGGTTTTCCGTAAAAACTCCGTTCATCTCATCAACCGGATCGAAAAAATTGATTGTCAGGTAATCCTCAAAGATTTCCAAGATCTGATCTTGAAATAATCCAATCAATGCCCTCGCTTTTTAGCCTCGGATGTGGTAAGTTTTTTGTATGGAACAATCAAATATCAGAAATTTCTGTATCGTCGCCCACGTGGATCACGGGAAGTCGACACTGGCTGACCGGATGCTGGAGTTGACGCATACCGTGGCAGCGCGGGAGATGAAAGAGCAGTTACTCGATCAGATGGATCTAGAGCGTGAAAGAGGAATCACGATCAAGTTGGCACCTGTCCGTATGATATGGGAAAGTCCCGAGTCCAAGAGTCCAAAAGTCCAAGAGTCTAGAACCAGTTCTGAATCGACTTTCGGACTTTCGGACTTTCGGACTTTGGACTCAAATTCAGAACAGTTTGTTCTGAATTTGATAGATACTCCCGGGCATATTGATTTTTCATACGAAGTTTCTAGATCTTTGGCTGCTGTTGAAGGGGCAATTTTGTTGGTCGATGCTTCTCAGGGCATCGAGGCGCAGACATTATCAACTTTGTATGCAGCCATGGAGCACAACCTCGCCATTATTCCGGTAGTTAATAAAATCGACTCTCCGGCCGCCAGACCCGAAGAAGTTGCCGCTGACATCGTCAAACTACTCGGTTGCGCCGAATCAGAGGTGCTCTTCGCCTCCGGCAAGACCGGCCAAGGGGTCAAAGAAATTCTAGACGCCATAGTTGAGCGGGTTCCACAGCCTTCGGGGAATCAGGGCAGGCCGGCCAAAGCCCTGATTTTTGATTCTGTCTACGACCCTTTCAGAGGAGTAGTCGCCTACGTTCGAGTGGTTGACGGATCTTTGAAGAATCATGACGAAATACTTCTAATGCAAACAAAGTGCATAAGCAGAGTAGAGGAGACGGGAACCTTTTCACCGAAGTTCATTCCCCGCTCTCCCCTTTTCACGGGTGAAATCGGCTATGTAGTGACCGGTTTTCGCGAAGTTTCCGAAGCCCGTGTCGGCGATACCGTGACTCTCAAAAATCAACCGGCTGACTCTCCCCTGCCCGGTTACAAACAGGTAAAACCTTTTGTTTTTGCCTCAATATTTTGTATCGAGAGAGACCAATACCAAGAACTCAAGGAGGGCATAGGAAAACTAAAAATGAACGACGCCGCTTTGACCTTTGAGCCCGAACAGTCGGAGATGCTGGGACATGGTTTTCGTTGCGGTTTTCTGGGACTTCTACATATGGATATAGTTCGGGAGCGGTTGGAAAGAGAATTCGACTTGGATCTCATTATTACCAGTCCGACAGTAGTCTACAAGGCATCCTTGGCTTCGGGTGGCGAAGTGTTTATCGGCCGCGCCTCCGATTTCAAACAGTCAAATGTTTACAGCCAGGTTTACGAGCCCTGGGCCACGCTGGAGATTGTCACCCCCAAGGAATACATCGGCGGAATCATGGACCTCTGTCAAAGCAAACGGGCTATTTACAAAAATACGGAATATTTGGACGAGGAGCGAATAGTTTTGCATTACGAAATGCCGCTGTCAGAGCTCATAGTGAACTTTTACGATCAGCTCAAAAGCATTTCCCATGGTTACGCTTCGCTCAACTACGATATGGCGGATCTGAGACCGACCAAAGTGGAGAAAATTGAAATAATGATCGCTGACGAAAAAGTTGACGCGCTTTCATTTATCGTCTTCTTCGACAGAGCCCAAAAAGAAGCGCGCAGGCTGGTGGAACGGCTCAAGGAACTGATACCCAAACAAAATTTCGAGGTCAAAATCCAAGCAGCCAACGGGGCCAGCATCATCGCCTCCGAAAGGATCTCGGCCTTGCGCAAAGATGTGATCGCCAAGCTCTACGGCGGAGACGTGACGCGAAAAAACAAACTGCTGGAGAAACAGAAAAAAGGCAAGAAAAAAATGCGCCAGATAGGTAAAGTCAACATCCCCAGCGACGTCTTCCTCCGTGTCCTCAAAAATGAGTAGTATATGCCTAAAGACTGTCTTTCTAGGCGTGTGAAGACAGTCTTTAGGCACAAAGCAACATGAATCATATAGTTCTGACAATTATTTTTGTGATTTTGCTTTTTCCCGGGTTTGCGGGGATTGTTTTGCCGTTCCCGGCTTTACCCTATATGTTTGTTGTGGCTTTAATTTACGGATTCATCGACAAGTTCCAACATCTCCGCCCTACCGAGCTCATTATATTGGGCGTGATAATGTTAATATCGTTCATCAACGATTGCCTGTCCGGAATCCTGGGGGCCAAATACGGGGGTGCTAGCCGCGCTTCATTATTATACGGAGGCATCGGTATGATTCTGGGGCTGATAATTGCGCCGCCTTTTGGCGGGATTCCGGGACTCTTCGCCGGAGTTTTAATTGGCGAGATTCTAATGTTCAGGGATCACGAAAAGGCTCTTAAAGCGGCTACCGGCAGTCTCATCGGCACCGTTGCGGGAATGTTGATTAGCTTAGTACTAGTCTTGGTATTTCTAGTCCTATTCATCATTTTCTCAATTAAATAGTAATGTCTCCTTGAACTAAAAAAATAACCCCCCATGGAGTTACTTGTTTAGTGGTGAGTCCGGAGCGACTCGAACGCTCAACCAATGGCTTAAAAGGCCACTGCTCTACCATTGAGCTACGGACCCAAACGTAGTTCGATTATAGCTTAAAAATAGCTTCGGGTCAACGAATTGGCCTTAGTCCGTTACGAACTGCTTTATTCGTTTAATCCCTTCCCTGATATCATCTTCTCCGGTGGCGAAGCTTAGGCGGATGTAATTTTCCAGACCGAAAGCCGAGCCTGGAATGCAGGCGACATGAGCATGTTCCAAAAGTTTCCGGCAAAAATCGGCCGAGTTGGAAAATCGATTCCGAATTATCTTGAAAAAATCAACAAAGGCATAAAACGCGCCGGCAGGTTTCTCGAAATTAATTCCATCGATTCCGTTCAGGAGTTCCCCCATCAAGTCGCGCCGTTTCTGGAACTCTTTTCTCATCGCCTCCACAGTACTCTGATCACCGCTTAGAGCCTCAAGGGCGGCTTTCTGGGCGATACTGCAAGGATTGGAAGTTTGATGATCTTGAAGCTTGGACATAGCCGCAATGACACTTTCATCACCCGCACAGTAGCCGATACGCCAGCCAGTCATGGCGTAACTCTTGGAAACACCGCTGACTGTGACGGCCAATTTCTTTATATCATCATCAATGGCGGCGATACTGTGGTTCTGGCCTTCATAAATTAGTTTCTCGTAGATCTCGTCACTAATCACCATTACATTATTATCAACGCAGATCTTGGCGATGGCCTCCAGCCGTGGTAAATCGTAAACGGCTCCGGTCGGGTTGGAGGGGGAATTGATAATCAGCGCCTTAGTTTTCGGAGTAAGGACTCTTTTTAAATCATCCGGGCTCAGTAAGAAATTATTCGGTGTAAATTTTCGTTGAGATTCTTCACTTTGTTCAGAATGACCGGAAAATCGTTCAGGATGACCAGAAAACGTCCTATCGCTTGATTTATTTGTTAGATTTACGAAAACACATTCCCCCCCGGCCAGCTTAACCATCTCCTCGTAACTGACCCAATATGGCACCGGAACAATCACTTCATCATCCGGGTCAAGAATTGTTTGGAAAATGTTATATAGGCATTGCTTGGCCCCGTTCCCAACTAAAATATTTTTAGGATCGTAACTAAGACCGTTATCTTGGCGAAACTTGTCGCAAATCGCTTGTTTCAATTCCAAAGTCCCGCTGGTCGCGGTGTATTTGGTAAAACCGTCGTCGATTGCTTTTCTAGCGGCATTTTTAATGTTTTCCGGCGTATCGAAATCCGGTTCGCCTGCCGCAAAGGAGATTATATCGAAGCCCTTACTTGCCAGTTCCTTGGCTTGAGCATTTATTTGCAAAGTAGCGGAAGGAGCAATACTCTGGGCGCGCTTTGAGATCATATTTTCGGACCCTGATTTATAATAGCTTTGGGTATCGACCCAAATTTTTTCATGTTGTCAACAAAGAGTTTCGCCAGACCCTTAGCTTTTTTATCATAAGCTTTCTTGTCTTTCCAAGAAGCTCGCGGATTCAGCTCGAAATCATCAAGCTCCGGAATACTATTCGGCACGTCAAGATTGAAATGAGGATTTTTTTGATATTTTACTTTGTCCAGCTCGCCGTTTAGGATTGAACTTACAATATGTCGGGTTGCTTTGATGTTCATTCTCGACCCGATCCCGTAAGGACCTCCAAACCAGCCGGTATTGACCAGATAAACCTGACTTTTATACTTGGTCAAATATTTTTTAAGTAGCTTGGCATAAACTAGAGGCTTGAGAGGCATAAACGGGGCGCCGAAGCATTCTGAAAATGTTGCTTCAGGCTGTACCACGCCTCGCTCGGCTCCGGCTAGCTTGGAGGTATAACCGGACAGGAAATGGTACATAGCGGCATTTGTATCAAGCTTGGCTACTGCGGGCAGCACCCCGAAGGCATCTGCTGTTAGAAAAATTATTTTTTGGGGATGACCGGCTACCCCGATTGCTACGGCATTATTTATGTAGCTTAAAGGATAGGCGGCGCGGGTATTTTCCGAGATTGAAGCGTCGGCAAAAACAAGATTATTATCTTTATCCAGGACTACATTTTCAACCACGGTATAATCTTTTATGGCATCAAAAATCTGAGGTTCGCTTTCGCGGTTCAAGTTTATGCATTTGGCATAACAACCGCCCTCAAAGTTGAATATACCGTTTTCCGACCAACCGTGTTCGTCGTCGCCGACCAACAATCGCTCCGGGTCGGCGGAAAGCGTGGTTTTGCCGGTGCCGGAGAGCCCGAAAAAAAGAGCGGATTTGTTATCTTTTCCGACATTGGCCGAACAATGCATCGGCAAAACTCCCGTATCGGGCAAAATGAAGTTTAGATAGCTAAAGACCGATTTTTTGATTTCGCCGGAATAATGACTTCCTCCGATCAAAACCATCTTCTCTTCCGGGTTTAAGGCGATAAAAACCTCGCTGTTGGTACCGTCGGTTTTCGGATCGGCTAAACAATTCGGGGCAACCAACACTGTTAGATCCGGTTGATGTTGATCCAATTCTCCTTCCTCCGGTTCGCGAAAGATGTGATTGGCAAAGAGAGCCTGATGGGCAAACTCGGAAATGATTCTGACGTGGATCTGATATTTCTTATCGGCGCCGGCGATGCCGTCATAGACAAAAATATCACCCGATTGGTTGAGATGATTCGTGATTTTTTCCAATAGCCTCTGATATTTTTCATTTTTTAAGAGGATATTTACCTTGCCCCAATTTATTTTAGAACGAATTTTCGGGCTGTCGACGATATAGCGGTCTTGTGGCGATCGACCGGTGTATTTGCCGGTGTTGACGACCAAAGCTCCCGATTTTGATTTTTTGGCGATACCCTTCGAAATTGCCAACTCGGCCAGTTCCTCTATACGTTTGTTCAGGTGAATCTTTCCGGTCGGATCGAAACGGTGAATCTGATAATCAAAGCCCATAATTGTGTTTATACTTTTAATAATAAGTAACCACATCCTGTAGCTCAAGCTTTAGCTTGTGGTCTGGATCAACAGGCTAAAGCCTGAGCTACGTTATTATCTTTATACATTAAAAATTCATTAATTCATACCCCTATCAAATAACCGTGAACTATCTTGTCATTTCGACGCCATCCCCGCTTTGCGGGAGGCGAGAAATCTCATGCTTGTTTTTATTCCGCTGGGGATTTCTCACTCGCCGACTCGTTCGAAATGGCAGCTAGAGATTATCTTTCCAAAAATCCGCCCTCGGGCGGATTTTTGGTCTTTAGATATTTAAAATATCTATTTCCGTAAAAGTCCGCCCCATTCTACCAGAGTGAAACCGTCGCGTTTTAGAGTCGGTAAAGTCTGTGGCACAATACCGGTCAATTCGTCTTGGCCGGCAAAGTCTAGGAAAACCCGAATGGTTGAATCCGGCTTCGGCGTGACTTTGAGCGGCGCCAGTTTATCCATCGCATCCGTCAAAAGCCAACTTAGGCGGGTGTATTTTGTCTGCGGCATTTTCGGCAGCCAGAAATCCAGGAAATCTGAAATTTCTTTAGTGTTTAAACCGATTCGGGTCAGGTCAGCCGTAATTTTATCTTTGACTGTTACAGACTCGACAATCGAACCGCTTATGATCTCTGGATATTGTCCCCAACCAAGACCTTCCCAGAAAAGGTCAGTCCGAAGTCCGAAGTCGGTAGTCAGAAGACCGGACGGATCAGCGAGAACATTCCAACCATTTTTGTACTCCGGATCGGACTTGGTGATATTGGCCCCGACTTTGACCGAGACTTGAGTCGGCTTGGTCGGGTAAAGGTAAATAACCGGTTTGCCGCATTCGGCCAAGGGAGCGTAGTTGCTATTTGAATAAATGGTAGCGTTGCCATAATCATCAATCCAGATCAAGATTCCGTAATCAGCCAAGAATTGACCGATAGGTTTCAAAGTCTCTTGTCCGGTTGTATAAACCGAGTAAGCGTATTTGGCCAAAGGATCGGTAGCTGAGGTGAAAGAATAAAGCTTAGTACCGGCCGTTGATGTTGCAACCTGAACCTTGACTCCCAGGGCTGTTGATATGGCCAGCGGGAAAGTGGCTACACCGAAGCCGCAGCCGCTTGTTTTCATTTTGTCAAAAGTAATCTTGGCATTGGCGGTGTTGGTGAAAGTAACATCCATAGTCCGATCGTCACGTAGAAATGTCGGTTTCGGATCGTAATAAGCCTTGGTCGAGTCATTCATTTTAATGAAATAGCGGGCAGTTGAGGCCGTGCCGGAAGATGTATCAAAAGCTTTTCCTTGTTCCAGGTAGAGTCCGCCCCACTTGGTATCGACGATCTTATTACCGGTCGTCATATTTTCTTTGTTCTCTATAGCGCCGTCGATCTGGTAAACCAGCAAAGTCTCGCCCTTAGTGATTGATTTATCCGGAGCTAGAGATTTTAGAAAATAGGAGGTATCAGGGGTGAATTTATCGCTCAGATATCCAGAACCGGATTCTACCTTAGGGCTATTTAGGGTAATCAAATAGTACAGGCCGTTTCTTTTGATAAAACGGTAAATGGCGGTGTCAATTGCGCTGACTTCTGCGACAATGATTTGGCCGCCGGTAGCGGTGGTGGCGACTTGATAATAGTTGGTGCCTTGATATTCTCCCAGTCCTTCGAAGTTCGGATCTTTTCTAAAGAGTCCCAGATCTGCCAATTTAGTCGGAGTCTGCCAAGTCACACCGTCGTCGACGACTTTTTCCACTACCGCGTCCTTGGTCGCAGTTGTGTCGGCAGCTTTTTTGGCTGAATCACTGGAGTTTGAGGTGTTTGAGGATTGATCGCTGGCTATCCCCAGTAATTTATTAATCTGCGGACCGTATTTGCCGTAGGCGATGTAGCCTCCGGCAGCAACGATAATGATTATCAAAATTAAAATCAGCCAGAATAGGCCTTTCCTCTTCGGTTTTGCCGGTGCCGAGAACTCTGCTGACTGGCTTTTTACCTCTTCTCGAAGTTTTTCGGGCAATTCGATCTTCTCTGCCGGCTTCTCTACGCTTTCGCCGGACCTCTTTTCTTCTTCTGGCATCTCCCCTCCTAGATAGTTAAAAGTTCATAAAGTTATAAAGTTCATAAAGTAAATCAGCGACTTTAAAGACTTCATAACTTTCAACTTTACAAACTCAATTCTATTGTATCACTATTTACTTTAGTAAATCCATTCTGGGCGTCAATATCCAGTACAGTCTTAATTTTAGCGGTTTTTTCGGCTCCGGTCATAAGCCGCGGTTTCGAAACCACGGACTTAAAAGGCAAAAATGTTAATCGAAGCGACTTATTTGTAATTATCCCGCCGATAATCAGGCCTTCTTGAGTTCTCTTGGAAAAATACTGGTCAAAAACAAAGTTGCCAAGAGAATAAATAATCGGTTTGCCTTTATAAATCTCAAAATCTTGCGTGACGTGCGGATGGCTGCCTATCACTAGATCGGCGCCGGAGTTGATCCAACCGTATGCCAAGTAGGATTGGTTCGCATTATGTTTATTTTCATACTCCGTACCCCAGTGCGGCATCAGGATCACAAATCGTCCGGCGGTTTTTTCCCGTTTAATCATATTCGCGATCGCATCTTCATTTTGGCTTGAAAATTCGTTAACCGCAATATAGGAGATCGGAATCTCAGCATTGAATTTCAGCAGATTATTTTCCGAAAAACCTTCCTGCGTTCCAACCATGTCGATACCGGCGATGCCAAGGACTTTTTGGGTATTGGCAAATCCGGCCTGTCCGTTATTCATGGTATGATTATTTGCCAGACTGACACTGTTTAATTTTAAGTATGAGAGAATCTTGGTTGCCTCCGGAGGAAAGTTGAAAACCAAACTGCCACTTTGCCAGTCGTCGTCAATGGGTTTGGCGCTGATCGGTCCCTCCAGATTGACCAATTTAACATCGGCTCCCCAAAAGACTCGATTGCCTAGGTTGTCAAAAAGATGCACAAGTCCCGCATCTTTGTAGTTGTGATAAACGTTTCGGTCGAACATAGTATCGCCGGCGATGACGAAACCGGTGGTCGTAATTTTGTCGCCCTTTCCTCCGGAATAATCACCGATCACGTAGCTGGTTGACTCAAGATCGTCATCTTTAGCGAGATTGCCGGAGTTATCATTTTTGACCAGATTGAACTTGCTTGCATTTTTGGCTTTAGCCCATTTGATTGCCAGGTAGAGAGCCTGCGGACAATCAGTTTCGGTTTGAAGGATTTTTGTCTCATCGAGATTGTTTAATGCCTTGATACTAAACGAATCGTGGATTTGGGCCAGAGAGTTTGGGTTGTAGTGCGAAAAATCAACTGAAGCCACGATCAGACAATCAGGGCAATTAAGGTCTAGCTGACTGTGTAAATTATCTATCTCGGTCTGGCTGGTTTTAGACTTTAAAATTATCGGTAAGAACTCAGCGTTTGGAAAGGCGACGGCGATCTCGGGAAAAACATTCCTGATGCCATGTTCGTTCTGGAAGACGGTGCTATCGCCAAGTATGGTGTGGTTTGAGGATAGTTTTGAAAACAGATCGGTATTTACTTTCGGTTTCAGGTTCGAAAAATCCCAGTTTTGATCTGTGGTAATGATATCGGTTTGACCGAGATCCTGGTGATTTGGCGAGACGATAGCGATTTTTTTAGGATCAATTTTTGTTTTTAAGTCATTTAGAAACGCTTGGCGATTGGTTTTGGCCAGGTCGAAGTGTGGGATGATGACCGAGGGAATGTTTTCACTATTTTTCGGCTCGGAAGCGGATCGGTCGGAATTTTCTCCTCGGTCAAAAAAAATAATCGCACCGACGGCGATCAAAACAATGAAAATGAGGACAATTCTTTTCATGATTATTTTCTAGCGAAACCAAGAGCGATCAAGCCGACGGGCGGCAAGACAATCCAGATCAGATTGTTTTGGACTATGATCTGGGCAATCTTTGAACCCGCCACATAAGCGGTTCGCATATCCGGAGCCATAAAACTGAAAACCGCGGAAATAATAAGGGCGATGTTTAAGGCCGAGATAACGACTATCTCAATGGCCGAGGATTCGGCTCGATGGATGTGAGCCGAGATGGCCCCGCTGATAAAAACGATACCGATCAGAAACGTCACGATCATGACCGTGGTCAGAGAGGCGTTGGAGCGGATCCAGATTTGGTTGGCCACCACTTTGTTGCCGTTGAAAAATTCAAAAATAGTCTGGCCGAAAGAATTGGTTACTACCAGACTGATATAAGTTGCGGCCAAAGTAGCCACGGCTTTTTCGCGGCGCAAAAGAACGGTGTAGGCGCAACCGATCAGAAAAAACAGTCCGATAAATACATCAACACTCGGGATTTTCTCCACGATTATTTCCCTCCGTTTATTTCTATTTTATTATGCGCCAACAGACTTCTGTAGTCAACTATTTTATCGAAGTACAGAAACTTTGTTTTTATCGCAATCGAGTATTATTTTATCTCCGGTTTTAAGGGTGGCAGTAGCGGATTTGGTGTCGATGAGACAGGGGATCTGGAGTTCGCGGGCGATGATAGCGGCGTGGCTTAGGAGTCCGCCTAGATCGGTGATGATACCGTCGGCCTTTTTCATCAGCGGCAAAAATCGCACATCGGTGTTTTTACAGACCAAGATATCGCCTTTTTTGAAATCGACATTTTTAATATTATCCTCGTTCACAATAACGACCTTACCATCGACTTTACCAGGAAAGGCGACTTTGCCGGAGAGAATCGAGTTTTTTGCATTAGTTAATTTCGAGGGTGAGGGAATGTAGTTCGAAAGAACTCGGTTGAAGTCTATAAAATGGATTCGTCCGTCCGGCCAAACCACCGCCTCAAAGTAGCCACTAAGATAATTGTGGTAAAAAACAGTTTTAAGTTCTTTGGTGATTAATTTCTGTTTATTGCCACCTCCCGCCAACTGTCCACCCGGCGGGTGGACAGTTGGTACTCTCACTAGCAGCGAGTTCAGCGCTTTCTTAACGACTTTTTCAGCCTCTTGGTTTTCCCCTGTCCAAGACCAGTTATTGTAGTTAAATTGGAAATCAAAAGTCTGGTGGGTTGTGTCCCCTTGTGTCAACTGGGCGTGGCCTCCGGCCACAATTTCACCGAAGATTTGGTCCTCCTTGACTGCGAAAATCATCGACCAGAGAATGTCGGGGACGTGAGGGCATATGTAAGCGAAATAATTTTCCGGGTCAATGTCTTGTTTTAGATACCAGTCTTCGTAACACCTGCGAATACTGAGTCCGCGATTGCGGATTTTGGGCAAGCCTTCCTTCTTCGGCACCAGGCGGATGGCGCAGAGCTCGTCGCCGCGGTCTTTCAATATCTGCTTGAACCGTTCCGACGGGTTCGAGAGCTCGGTAGCCTCGAGCTTTTCCGGCCGCTCGTAAGGCAGGCCGATGGTTTGGTAGAGATATTCCAACCGATCAACTTTGTGATTGTCTTCTTCCCGAAATTCCTCGGCGGCTTTTTGCTCGCCGATCAAAGCAAACCATTCCGTAACCGAGGGTTGAAACTCGTTGACAACCGCTTTGGACATAGCATATTTCCTTATGTCATTCCCGCCTCTCTCTGTCATCCCGGACTTGATCCGGGATCCAGATTTTAAGATAAACTCCGGCGGGAATCCACTTATAATGATGCGATAAACACCCTTGGGGTAGGCTCTGATTCCCCGAGGGTGGGAGACCTTAGATCTTTGTCTCCATCATATCCTGAGCCACAATCACTTCCCCTGGAAAATATTTCTTAGCTTCTCCTAAAATATCAAAGTTTTTGAAAAGCAGATCTGAAATATGGGTTAATACCAACTTTTTTGCTCCATGTTTTGAGGCTATCATAGCTGCTTCCGCAACACTTAGATGTCCTTTAACTGGAACCGATCTCGTGGATTCTATTACCGACAAATCAACATTTTTCAAGCCCTTAAAATTATTTTCATCTGTTGACACATCACCGGAATAAAAAACTGATTTTTTCTCATCTTCGATCCGAAAAGCCAATGAATTCAAGTTTTCGTTATGATTGACTTTGAAGCTCGTAATTTTCAGATTAGGAAGTTTAATTTTCGTATCACCAAGTTCCTTGAAAATAACCTTAAAACTCAGATCAGGTTTGATTTCTAGAGAATAGTAAACTTTGGTTATGTTTTTGTAGAATTGTTTGAACCCTTTTGGTCCGTAAATATAGAGTGTTTTTGTCCGAAGGCCAAAGTCGGAGTGGGCGTGAAGCATGATCTCGATGAAGGGGATTAAGTCTGAGGTATGGTCGGGGTGAGTGTGCGAAATAAAAATTCGGTCCAGATTCTTGTAATCCACTCCTAACTTTAGAAGTTGGTCGACTGCTCCCCGCCCAAAGTCAAAAGCGATCTTCTCGCCTTCGGTTTCGAGCAAGTATGCTGAGCAATGTCGTTTAAGCGAGGGGAGATACGATCCCGAACCCAGGATAGTTAGTTTCATAATTATCTTGTCTAATGTTCGACGGACGAATGTGACTACCTGTTCCAAAACCCGCGGGGGCGTTGTTCGAGGTTGCGGAGTTTTTCATAAAGTTCGCGCTCCTCGCGAGAAATGTTTTTCGGGGTCTTGATCCGAACGGTGATTATTAAGTCCCCCCGTTTGCCGTTTCGTCCTTGCTGACCACGGCCTCGAAACTGGAACTGGGCGCCGTCCGGTACGCCGTCCGGGATGTTGAGCTCGATGTTTTCACTCCCCACCTTTAGATTCATCTTATCACCTAAAACGGCCTGAGCAATAGTTATCTCCACCTCGGCCTGGATGGTCAAGAAAGTCTGGCCGAAAAAGGTCTCGAAGATGTCGTTGAGTCCCCCGCCGAAGCCGCCTTCGCCGAAACCGGAAAAACCGGAGAAGTCAAATCCATCAGCATTAAATCCGCCTCCGAAACCCGCCCCGCCGCCCGAACTGGCATTTTTATAAGCGTCATGACCGAACTGGTCATATCGTTGGCGTTTTTGCGGATCGGACAGAACCTGGTAAGCCTCGTTTATTCTTTTGAATTTCTCGGCCAATTCAGGACCGCCGCCCTTGTCCGGGTGGTATTCGTGAGCCAGCTTGCGGTAAGCCTTTTTTATCTCCTGCTCCGAGGCTCCTTTAGATATGCCTAGTATTTCGTAGTAATCCATTCTAATATCTCAAAATTCAGATCTCAAATCTCAAAGTTTTTGACAGAACAATTTATTTTAACCAATTTATGACCAAATTTCAAGTCAGATGACCTTTTTAACGAGGATGTAATTCAAATAGATAATGCTGAAGATCAAGCCCAGAATCAGAAGCCAGAAAGCTATACGGTAGACAGGGTAGTTTTTACCGAAAATCTCTCGCGACTCGAAGTTGCCATTAAATCCTATTATCGCACCCAAAACTACCCCCAAAACTAGGGCAAGGACGGTGTCGCGACTCCAGAAAATCTTCCCGATCTCGAGAAGCCACTGAGAGAAGTAAGTGAGACCGAGGGCAAGTCCGGCGTAAACGATGATGACAGCCAAAACATTGGAAATAGCTGGTGCTAGACCTGATTTTTCGAGTATCCGATCGTCAGGTCTGGAGCGGATGATGCTGTCGTACGAGATCAGATTATCGTAGTCTCGTCGTTTTTCCGGACTGGACAGGACATTGTAGGCGCGGTTGATAACCTTAAAAATCTCACCGGCCTCGGGATCGTTATTGACATCGGGATGGTAGCGGCCAGCGAGACTTCTATACGCTGATTTGATTTCCTCGATCGTAGCGTTACGTTCGACCCTGAGGAGAGAATAATACGTTTTCATTATTGTGAGGTGGTTGATTGTTCGGTGGTGGCTGCGGGTGCGGCTTGGGTTTCGGCAGCCGGAACAAATCGGCCGGAATAGGCATCGACCTGGACTTCGAAGCCGGAGCTCTCGGAGGCGTATTTGACGAACCAGTAGAGCCAGCCCTTGGGCTGGGCGTTTTTCAAAGTCAGTTGCAACTCCGAGAGAGTGTTGTTTTTTCGCCAATCTTGGCCGCCATTTTTCTCGGCCACTTTTAGGGCGTCGATATATGACAATTTCCAAGACTTGAGATTAATAGTTGTCAGACTGCCGAAATAGTCGTCTTTAGGGATCACGGCTCGGATGAAACTTGAAGTAGCCTGGGAGATATTGATAGTAAAATGATTTCCGGTGTCTTGCGGCTGGTCGAAGATATAGGTGGAATTGCCCGATCTGGGAATTAATTTACCGGGGATTTTGATCTCAATAGCTGATAAAGCTTCCTTGGTATTGTAGGCTATGGCTTTCTGGTTGGCCAAGGTCAGTTCGTTGGTCAGCTCGGTGGCGAAGTCTTTGGGGTCGGCATTGGTCAAGTCGGCAACGGTGGCTGCGGGGGTATCGGTAACAGTTGAGGCGGTCTGTGCGGCTTTGTTCTGGCGATAATTGTTATAAATATAAAAACCGGTACCGAAAACAAGTCCCAAGATGACAATGATAACCGTCGGTCTCTTCAAAAAATCCAGCACATCTCCTCCAAACCGCAAAGCGGTTCTCTAACGAAAATACAAATAAGACACGAAAGTACAAAAGTACGAATAATGCGGCTACCTGACTCTATCTCAGACGACAGTCTTTACAGCCTAAAAAAGACTGTCGTCGCTTAACATCGCTGATATTTAGTTCGTAGTGTTTCTCATGATATTTTGTCATCCTTAAGCTAATATCTGTCATCATGGGTTTGACTTTGTCATCCTTAGCTTGCGAAGGATCTATTCCATAGGTAAAGATCCTTCGCAAGCTCAGGATGACAGAACAAGCTACATTTCGCTACAAACCAATAATATAATATCAGCAAGGATCGCTCACTGATATTATATCAAATTAACTAAAATGTACTATGTATAATCCTTGGCTCGATCGTGTTAATGTGTCATTCCCGCCTCTCT
>JAKAMI010000014.1 GCA_021812945.1 bacterium | reverse complement strand
GTATCCCGAGCTCGAAAGATTCAGAAATTTCTATCTCAGCCTTTCTACGTCGCTGAAGTTTTTTCCGGCATCAAGGGCGAATACGTTACACTCAAAGACACGGTGGCTGCCTTCAAAGAGATCCTCGAGGGCGGGCTTGATAATATCAGCGAGCAAGATTTCTATATGAAGGGGGCGATAAGCACCGTAAAGAAATAGAGAGACATAGGTAGACAATAGATAGACATTGTTGTGGGAAGTCAGACATAGTGAGACATAGTTAAGACGTAGTGTCATAAGTTGTTAAGACATAGCAAGAAGCAGTAAGACGTAGGGAGACATTGTAAGACATGGCAGGGGGAGGAATCATGGATAATTTCAAGAATTTGGAAATCTGGAATTTGGCTGTAGATCTGACTATAAATGTTTATCATTCGATTGAGAAATTTCCTAGTAGTGAAAAATTCGGTCTCTCGTCTCAGCTCTCAAGAAGCGTTAATTCAATCGGAGCGAATATCGCAGAAAGTTGTGGTAGATATCATTTTAAGGATAGGATAAACTTTCTATATCATGCTCGCGGTTCTTTGGTCGAAACTCATCATCATCTGATTGTTGCGTCAAAACTTAATTTCATTTCAACAGAAGATTTACAGAGGTTTGAGAACGATATAAAGACTCTTGCAGTCAAGTTAAATAATTACATTAATTCTTTGAAATAGTCTGACAATTGTCTAACCATGTCTCTCAATTCTCTCTCTATGTCTAACAGGAATTACCAATGACTAAGTTTAAAATACGACTTATTTCCCCAGAAGGGGTCAAATACGAGGGTGAAGCCGACGAGGCTGTTTTGCCAACGCAGAACGGCGAGATCGGCATACTGGCCAACCACGAACCGTTGGTGGCGCTTCTAAAACCCGGTGAGATTCGACTAAAAGATGGTGGCAAGGAGCATTTCTTGGCGACTTACGGCGGGGTAGTTAAGGTGGCCAACAATGTTGTCGAAGTGCTGGCGGAGAGCGCCACTTTTGTCGACGAACTCGATCAGATCAAGATCAACGAAGCCCGCGTCCGCGCCGAACAACAGCTCAAAGAAGCCAAAGACGAAGTGGAGTTCGCCTCCGCCGCCGGCATGCTGGAAAAGATTTTGGCTTCGGAAAAGGTTCTCAAGCGCCGAAAGCGCCCGCACTAGTATTTTTTTATCAATTACGATCTCCATCTCCCGTCCTCCATTGTGAGTGAGGGTTTTTTATGATACATATGTAATGCTGGACGTGATCCTAGTGAAAGGGCCAGACCTGCAATGGAACTGAGAGTCAACACGAAGAGGATGTGGTTTTTTGTCCTCCTTTGGTGTTTGGTATCTACAGCAATTATCGGAGGTTACTTCTTCACAATCTCCGACGATGTGCCGACTATCGTGACGTGTGCACTTTTTTGGGGGGTCGTCGTGGCGCTGGCTGTCTTTGTGGGCTTCTACGCCTGCCGGATGGAGTTTGTAGAACCGCGTCGCGCCTGGCTTGATGGCGATCGTGTTGTATTTGATACGGGCGATGAGTGGTGCTATGTCTGGAACGGGCGCGCCAGGCGCTACTGGAGGATCGACTATACCTCCAGTACTGTACAGGACAATGACGCAACCTGGGTCTACAGCTGGACCAGCGACGGCTGGACTAGGCGAATCCGCTGCTGTATCGCTGTCGCGGGCACTACATCGCCACAGGATTGGATCAGCCGACGCAACTTCCATTCACAACACGGAGGTCTTCACAACTTTCTCGTCAAGGGGCTTTCTGAATTGAACCTAGGCAAGCCAGCTTCGTTTGAGGAAGCGAGAAGGCAGGTTGAGATCGGCGCGAATGAAGTCATGGAACAAGCGATTGAAAAAGGGGCCAAAGGCCTCAAACTCGGTGTCACGCTCATCTGACCGCCGGAGCTGGAAGAGTAGCGTGGCAACATCATGGGGGATTTCCGCCGGGACGGCACGGCCAAAGGTGCCAGCCGTTCCGGGCACCGAATATTTTAGGTTGATATATTTTATAATTACGATCTCATTTATATTCCTCCATTGTGAGTGAGGGTTTTTTGTGATACAAAAGTTCTATAAGCCGTTAGCGCTAGTTGCGACAGGAAGGGTGATATCGGTGATTGTTAGAAAAATCGTGGTCGTCCTGCTTGGGATCGTGCTAGCCCTTTGCATGGGGCGCATAACGGACTTGATGATCATAGGAAAACCGGATCTGTTGGACTTCCTGGGTCCAGCTGGGAAGGCAGTCGTTGATGTAATCGTGGGAGTAGCGTCCGGCGCTCTATACGCTGTCTGGGATTGGCCAAAGACCCGGACACGGGCGTGACCGCTCCAACAAACACACGCGTTTGCCGACCGAATTCGAAGGAGATGAGACCGATGGCCAGGGTGATTATCCCTGTTTGTGACGGCGGCCGAGTCCGACCGGCAACGCCCGAAGAGGTCTCGGATATGCTGGACTCAGCCGCGACCGGTGCCACACACTCTGATGTGCGCGATGTCGTCTTCGCAGAGCAAGCTGGTGAGATGGTAATGGGTGTGTCCCACCAGAACTACGATCAGCTTGGTCAGTCACACAAGCAGTTCGGCCACGCCTGGCTCCTTTCCAACCTCTCCAAATGCATGGAGTTACCAGCTGGCGTTGAGCTGGTTCATCATGGCGGGGCCTGTTTGAGCATCGAGTTGCAGCTGGCGTACCTGAGGGTCTTTGACGCTAGCTACGATCTTGATGGAGTAACCGGCACGGTCTATGCAAACAAGCATGAGATCAAGTCGGCTCTTTGCAGGGTTCTGGGTCTGTCCGAGGCCGACTATGACTGGGTGTTCAAACCCTATCCAAGGAGGAGACAGCGCATCCCGGATCTCGAGTAACCGCCGGGACGGCACCCAGCCGTTCCGGGTGCCAAATCTTGCAATCAGTTCAATTCTTTGATATAAAATAAATAAGGACTAGGACGGACCGCATTCGGATGGTGTCTGAGTGCGCGCCCGAAAGTCCTATTTAAGGCCGCAAGACGATGGAAAGACGGTAGTTAGACGTAGAGAGACATCGTAAGACAATTGTCTTACCACGTCTTAACAATGTCTTACTATTTCTAACAGTAACTTGTCCCAAAGATGGCAAAAGGCGATTTAATCAAAAAGTATCAGCTTCACAAGGAAGACACCGGATCCACTGAGGTCCAGGTGGCCGTTTTGACGAAGAAAATCGCCGACCTGACCGGACACCTGAAAGACCACAAGAAAGATTACGACTCCCGCATGGGACTTTTGAAGATGGTTGGCAAGCGCCGACGTCTTCTAAACTATCTTCGCCAGACCCAGGAAGAAAAGTACCAGAAACTAATCAAGGATCTGGGACTACGTAAATAAATCGATAGACGGTTGAGAGACGTAGAGAAACAATAGATAGACATTGTCAGGCAATTGTCTAACTATTTCTTACCGTGTCTCACTATGTCTAACAGTATTTCAGCATATTAACAATTAACCGCAAGGACCCAGAGTCAGGTAGCTTCAGGGGAACAAAAGCTTCCCATTCTGATTCCTTGCGATGACCCTCGAGCCATCCTCGTGTCATTCCCGCGAAGGCGGGAATCCACTAATAAATGATTGGGTAGATTCCCGCCGGAGCCTGTCTCGAACCTAGATTCCAGCTTTCGCTGGAATGACAAAGGTGAGAGGCGGGGATGACGATCAAAAGATAAGGACGGAACCGAGGATTAAGAAAGGAACAAATGGAACTAGAAAGTAAGGTCAAGTCTTTCAAGGCTGATTTTTTCGGCGAGGAAATTTTGATCGAGACCGGTAAATTGGCCGAACAGGCCCACGGTTCGGTCGTGGCCCGAGTCGGCGACACGGTAGTTTTAGCCACCGCCGTGGTAGCCGACCAGCAACGCGAGGGAGTGGACTTTTTCCCGCTGCTCATCGATTACGAAGAGCGTTTCTACGCCTCGGGCAAGATTTCCGGCTCGCGCTTTATCAAACGCGAGGGCCGGCCCAGCGAACAAGCGGTTCTAACCTGCCGGCTGATCGATCGCCCGCTCCGTCCGCTTTTTCCCAAAACCTATCGCAATGATGTGCAGGTCATCATCACCGTGCTGTCTTACGACGGTGAAAATGACCCCGATCTCATCTCAACTTTTGCCGCTTCGGCCGCGCTAATACAGACCAAAGCGCCCTACGCCGGACCGATAGCGGCTTGCCGCATCGGCTTGGTCGAGGGCAAACTAGTTGTCAACCCGAAAAATTCGGTCCTGGAAAATTCAGAGCTAGACTTGGTAGTCTCGGCTACTCGCGACAGAGTTATGATGATCGAGGCTCAAGCCAACGAAGTGCCGGAAGAAACGGTCATCGAGGCCATCGAGCTGGCGCAAAAGTCAATGCAGCCTCTGTTTGACATTCAAACAGTAGTTGCCAAGGCTCACCAAGCTATCGTCGAGGAGGAGATCGCCGAGGAGAAAGATGTCTTCGAAGAGATCCACACCAAAGTTAAAGACTATGTCGGCGAAAATATTGCCGCCGCTATGAAGGAAGTCAACGAAGAGCTGCGCAAGAAACGCCTGCAAGAGTTTGAACAGGAAATCTTAAAGAACTTCGAGGGCGAGTACAAACAAGTAGACCTGAAAGCGACTTTTACCAAGCTGGTACAGAAGGAAGTGCGCCGCTTAATCTTGGAAGAAGGGTTGCGCCCCGATGGTCGAGTTATCACCGAAGTTCGATCAATCAGTGTTGAAGTAGGGCTTTTGCCTCGCACCCACGGCTCGGCTTTGTTTACCCGCGGCCAAACCCAGGCCCTAACTGTTGCTACTCTGGCTTCTCCCGGGATGGAACAGCTTATCGACACCATGGAGGTAGAAACCACCAAGCGCTTTATGCACCATTACAATTTCCCGCCGTTTTCGACCGGTGAGGTTTCGCCGGTTCGCGGCGCTTCCCGCCGAGAAATCGGCCACGGCTATCTGGCCGAGAAGGCGCTTTTGCCGATGATGCCGGACAAGGATTCCTTTCCCTACACCGTCCGGTTGGTCTCGGAAATATTGTCTTCCAACGGTTCCTCGAGTATGGCTGCCACTTGCGGCTCGACTCTGGCGCTGATGGACGCCGGCGTACCGATCAAAAAACCGGTGGCCGGAGTGGCTATGGGGCTAGTGACCAACGAAGACGCCTCCAAGTACAAGGTTCTGACCGACCTGCAAGGGCTCGAAGATTTTGCCGGCGATATGGACTTTAAAATTGCCGGGACCGACAAAGGCATCACCGCCATCCAAATGGACACCAAGATTCACGGTTTGACCGGCGAGATTGTCCGAGACACTTTTACCCAAGCCAAAGAGGGTCGTTTACACATTCTTGGTAAAATGATCGAAGCCATCGAAAAACCGCGCGAGGAGCTATCGCAATACGCCCCGCGCATCGAATCAATCAAGATCAATCCGGAACGCATCGGCGAACTTATCGGCCCCGGCGGCAAAAACATCAACAAGATTATCGCCGATTGTGGCGGCAAAGAGGTGACCAACATCGACATCGACGAAGACGGTACCGTTATGGTGTCATCGACCGATCCGGAGATGGGCGCCAAGGCCTTAAATCAAATCAAAATGTCAATGCGCGAGGTCAATGTCGGCGAAGTCATCACCGGCAAGATCATCGAGATCAAGAAAGATCGGATGACCGGTAAAGAGATCGGGGCGATTATGGAGATTACCCCCAAGGTTGACGGCATGATCCACATCTCGCAGATCGCCAACACCCGCGTCGAGCGAATCGAGGACTACGTCAAACCCGGCGACGTCGTCACTGCCCGCGTTATGGAAGTGGACCGCGAAAAGGGCCGCATCGGCCTGTCGATGAAGGCCGTCGGCGGCCAGTCGGCCCCTAACGAAAGTACGGATAGCTTCAAACGTTAGGCAAACCGGTCAGCAAGTCAGCGAGTGAGCTAAAATTATCTGATAAACACCTCCGAGGTGAGCCCTGGCACCTCGGATGGTGAGAGACATTACAATGATTTTATAGTCTAAAAACCCCGCCAAACGGGGTTTTTAGATTTGAGAAAATCGAACTTAGAGTTTCTTTTTGGCTTCTTGCCGATCTATTGCTTGGTCAAGCTCTCGTTTCTCGGCCTCGGGAAGTCTTTTTCGACCGTGATCAAGAATAAAATCGAGATAATTTTCACGATTTATTACGTCAAAACTTGCTTTTGGATATTTCCAAAGCGCCGGTTTTTTAGCATTACCGCTGGCCGACCATTTAATTTCATAACCGGCCAGCCGGCCGTCTTTCTCTTCAACCAGATCAATCTCCTGTCCCTCGTAAGTACGCCAAAAGAAAAACTGGGACCAATCGTCAAAATATGAGCGTTTTTTCAACCGTTCGGCGACTATAAAATTTTCGAAAAGTGCCCCAAGATCGTTTCTGGTTTCGAGAGGATTGTACTGGCTGATAACGGCGTTACGAATGCCGGTATCAAAAAAATAATACTTTTTCTTTCCGGTAATTTCATTTCGTAAGTTTCCACTGTAGCCGCCGAGAGAAAAAATCACGAAGCCTTTTTCTAACAGATCGAGATAGCGGCCAACGGTTTTAACATCGACTCCAAGTTGGGTAGAGAGCTCGTTGAGGGAAACCAGATTGCCAATCTGAAAAGCAATCAGTCGAATGAGATCGTACAGAAGCTTGGAGTTAGAAATTCGGTCAAAAGCCAAGATATCTTTGAATAGGTAGGAGCTGGCAAGCTCGTCTAAAATTTTGATTTTTTCGCTTTTGCTCGTAGCTGTTAATACCTCCGGGTAGGAACCGAAGATCAAATAATCGGCAAGATTCTGTTCAAGCTCGAAATTATTCTTATCATTCGTAAGTTCAAGTTGCGCCAGTGGAAAAAGGGTCAAAGTCTGTTTCCGGCCTGTCAATGGTTCGCCGATCTGTTTGGCTAAATCAAATGAGGACGAACCGGTGGCGATGACCTTGGTTTTCGGAAACTTATCAATAATTATTTTTAGAGCCTGGCCGATTTTCGGAATCTGTTGAGCCTCATCGATGGCCAATAATTCATATCCGGAAAGGTAGCTGCCGATCTGTCCAAAATCCTCAGACGACAAAATCTGGCGGGTGATCAGATTGTCGCCGGAGTCGAGTTTGTATTTCAGCTTGGTTCGCTTAAGATAGGCCTCGAGCAGGGTGGTTTTACCGACTCGGCGTGGGCCGTAGATGATCAGAACTTTATGGGGTTTTAGGTATTTTTCAAGCTGATCGTAAAATCTTTTTATCATATTTCTCCTTTCGACCAGTATATCAAACTCCATAAATTATGTCAAATATGTGGAGTGACAATCCAAAAATTTGACTAATCACTGGACAAATGGGCAAAAGTATGCTATAATCGCAGCTGTTAAGTCAGATTCGTACCTTGACAACTCGATCGTAACCCAGCCTCAAAAGCGTCAGCAAACCGGCGTTTAAGAGCACCTTCAAACAGTCCTGGTTGAGACTACATTCAACTGTCATTCCGGACTTGATCCGGAATCCAGTATTAGTCCCAGCCAGGACTACTTGCCCAGCGTGTAGTGAAAGGGGAGTGACAGTGATGGAGCAGGTCTTCTTCACGGTAGGAGGTTTCGTATTGGGGTGGATGATAGCTGCCACCAAGTTCGGTGGTAGCTGGGGTACCGTCCTGGCGGCGCTGGCCGCCGGAACGGTAGGGTTCACACTTTGCCCCTAACCCCCCCAGTGCGAGTAACACGCTTTTGTCCCCGTTTGAGCGTTATCAAATGGAGAGCCCAGAGGGAGCAGAACCTCGGTCTGAGGCCTCGGCCACGTGTCGAGGCCCTCACCTTAGCTCATCATTGAAACAGATGGTGATCTGAGGATGAGCTCAACCACACGGATCTGGTACGCAGATTGAACACCGATAGTAGAATGAAGAACCTTAACAAATCGAAAACAAATTGAAATTTACTGACCTCATATTTCTGCTCTTTGGGACTTAAGTTTTCTTGAGCCCAAAGACGTAGGAATCGGCTGGGTGGAGTTAATCCCGCTCCATCTGTGCCAAGGAGGTGCCTTGGGATGTTAGTTCGATTTTGCGATAAGTGCGGGGATCAGGGCGAAGTCCAGAATCCCGCCGACCCCTGTCCTTGTTGCGGGGCATCTGCAATTGGGGTCAATGTTGAGGCGGGGGGAGAACCTGTGATCCTTGACCATGGCGACTCGACGATGGTCGGGGATGCAGTTAGGGATAGCAGGTATGTATTCCTCGCTCCCTTCTTGCACGGGGAGCAGCGAGTTCTTTTCCCTCGGCCAGGGTTCTCTTTGCGCGAGGAGAACCCGCGCATTGGCACAAGGACGCTGATTATCAGTGTCCTTGACGCTGCCGAAACTGTAGTTACTCGCCTCAACTGGAAGAGTGGCGAGAATTACAGTTACTTGGACTTTTTGCCAGCCTGATGTGGCCTAGGCACCTCTCGTCCCATAAACCCGGGCTGTGACTGGTACCGGTACGAGAGACGGTTACAGCGGGAGCATCTGCCTGATCTCCGCAGTCGGTAACCGAGAACTTGACCCCGGTGATCCGGGGGACGTGAGAATGGCAGACAAGCAATGGCCATAGCGGCTATAAGAGTCAAGTTGAGGCCTGGTCAGGTAGAGACGACAATCCCGATAGATAGACGACATCGGGAACCTGATCTATCCAACCCCAATAGACCGGGGAAGGAGAAAAGCGCCGGATCCTTCGCCAGGTACACAAAGGCGATATCCCCTCCACCCAGTGGATCGGGAGATAAGGAGTGCTTGTTTCTCAAACACCCCTTCCATCCAAAATGGTGGAAGGTCGCAGAGGCCGTAACCCAGAAGTTTCGGCCCTCACCTTAGCCTGTCATTAACAAATGATGGTCTGAGGATGAGAACAACATCCACCGATATTATTCACTGATTTGGCACGGATTAGAACCTTAACAATCAAACAAACTTTCAGCCCAGTGCCTTTTCCTGGGACCGTCCAGGCAAGAGTACTGGGCTTTAAACCCGGTAGTCGTCTTCGATGTTCCCCTCGGGGGATTGCCACACCGCCGTACCCTCACCGCACCTGCTTTGGCAGCTGTGGGAGGGATCCAAGCCGTACTCCCGAGGAGGGAACTGGAATGTCGAACCTCAGGTTTATGAGAGGACCGGAAACGGTCCAGATGTTTGGTTTGAGTAGAAGGTACCTGTGCTTCTACTCCTTTTCCGAGGCACTGGAAGACCCAGATGTCTCGGCTCAAGACAAGGAGGTCATTCGGGGGGAAATCGACAGGCGGCAGGCTCAAGAAGAAGCTGCTGCCGAGATACTCGCCCGACGGCTGGCGAGCAAGCTAACTCCAGCAGAAGTGCTGGAGTTAGCCCAGGTCCTCGTCGACGGACTCGACGAGGGAAATGTCCTGGCTCACGACCAGGGCAATCTTTCTGTTGACGTGGTGATGACCGCGTCAACAGAGCTCTCCGCAATTATCCCGATTGCGGAGAGTGTCCCCCCTGTCTCCCAGCAGATACGGGAGAGAGGGATCGACTATGACGGGCCCGCTGCGTCCGTCATAACCCAGCACTCCGCAGTGCTGGCTTCTGCCTACCCGCAGCAGTGGGCAGAGGACGCCTCAAAAAAAGCTGCGGAGTGTGCTTGGATCAGGCGGGAGGATCTCAGCAACTTCGCGAGTCTAGTTAGCGCGTCGGCTCAGCTTAGGAGGACGCTGGGCCACTTAAGGAGGTGGTACGATTGCGTTGTAAACCCGTTGGAAGTCTACAACAAATCGACGTACGGGCATCTTCGCGGTGCTCGTACGGCGGATCCATTCTGATCTGGATCCGGGTGCGCCCGTTATAGCGTGTAGTACCGACGGGTGAGGGTCACATACCCTCACCCGCTCGACCCAGTCGTGAATGCAAATTGACGCTTGGGTTCGAGAAGAGATTAAAAAATGACACTGGTCGGACAAAATCCCGAACTGTGTCATTTTTAGTTTGCATTAAAAATCTACTTTGGCCAAGCGAATCTCAACATCTTTAACCGAGTTGTGAATATCGGAAAGATCACCCCTAATCCCAGAGATATCCGCTTTGAGTTCTGACCTCACACCAGATATTTCGGTTTTCAGCTCTGATCTCACAGTAGAAATCTCAGCTTTTAGTTCGTCTCGAAAGGTATCTAATTTTCCGTTTACTCCACTTATGTCGGAAGTGAATTTTTTGTTCTGCTCGTCAAAACTTCTAGCAATCGCTTCGGTAAGCTCTGAGATCGCCTCGATGATTTCTTGTTTGTCGGTTTTTTTCATGGTAAGAAACATTTTACCGCAAAGGCTTGGGGTTGACAAACCCCGCTTAGGCACGGCGAAAAAATGAAAAAACGTGGGATCTAATAATGCCATTCGGGACTAGATAAAAGAAACAATTTATGAGATTTTAATGAAAACTTAATGCCGACCGATCCTAAAACCTGAACTTCTTAGTCAACTGTGATAATAAGAGAATATCCTGGTTGTGCTGGGAGGAATGTCCTGTGACGAATTTGGTCGTTAGTATCGGCCCAACTGTTGGGGTTCGGGCAAAGAAGAAGGGCGACCAGTGGTGTTGCCCAACTTCTGAGTGCGGCAGTTACCTGCTGTGTGAGGAGTGCGTGGACGGCAAGCCGACCGGCAAGCTTCTCTGCGAGAACTGCGGGGCAAGCTTCGCCCCAGACGAAGACGGAGGCTACACAGCTAGGGTCGGTGTCGCCAGATCGTGCTGTTGCCACTGCACTCACAACTGACATAGTATCGAGGACTGGATGAGGCCGGCGATGAGCCGGCCTCTGGGTCTTTTACAAAATTATTCAACGCAAAGTACTTATATAAAATGCCCCTTGACTCCGTCTGGGGTATGTGCTATAGTATAGGCAACTAAGGGACAAAAGAACTTTATTACATTTGCCGGACGGCTCTATTTTTGCTTATTGGACTCACGGACTCACAGGAAAAGACCGATACTAGTAAACCCATCCCACCTCTTGACCACTACCGATTCAACACAGATAATTCAGATAGCGATAACAGTCTTTTTAGGACAGTAAAGACTGTCATCAAATCCGGATTCAAGCAAATTAAATCACCGGATTCCGGATCGGGGTCCGGAATGACATACAAAAAGGAACTCGACTAGTTGTTATTACCTATGATAGAAGCAAATGAAGAAGAGGCGCTCGGAGTCATAGCAAACGAGGTCAAGGTTTGCCAGAAGTGTCGTTTGGGGAAGACCAGGACTCAAGCGGTGCCCGGAGTCGGCGACCCCGAAGCTGAAGTTTTGTTTGTCGGCGAGGCGCCCGGATACCAGGAGGATCAAAAAGGGATTCCCTTTTGCGGCCCGGCCGGAAAGTTTTTGGATGAAATGCTGGCTTCGGTATCATTAGACAGAGATAAAGTTTTTATCGCCAATGTTATCAAGTGCCGACCGCCGGAAAATCGCGACCCGGAAGACGATGAGAAAAACGCCTGCTGGCCTTATTTACAAAAACAGATCGAGATTATCAACCCTAAACTTATTGTCTGTCTGGGACGTCACAGCATGATGCGTCTGATCCCCGGACAAGCATCGATATCAAAAATCCACGGCAAACCCCTGCGCCGACCGGACGGACGGGTTTACCTGCCGCTCTACCACCCCTCGGCCGCCCTGCACAACGGAAGTTTGCGGCCGGTTCAGCTAGAAGACTTCTCAAAAATACCTTCGATTATAGAGAAAATTCAGAAATCAGATCAGATCACACCCACCTCGCAGGAGTCAGTGCCCACCGCCGAGGTGAAAATCAATCAAGAGGGGAAAGATAAGATTATTAAACAGAAGTTATTATAAAAGGAATAGACCAACACCGATTCTATCCACCACAGTAGATTTGGCGATGACAGTCTTTACTTGCCCTAAAAAGACTGTCATCACTAACTATCGATGTTCAATCGGTGGATGAAATCAGTGTTGGTTCGTTCAAATTATTAAAGGAAAAAATGGAAAGAAGAAAAATTCACAAAAAACTGCCGACGGGACATCGCGAGGACAAACAAATTGTGGTCCGAGACGGCTCCGTGGCTGACAAACACGCCAATGTGGGGTTTCACATCGGCGCGGTCAAACCGAATTCAAACGGTTTTATTAACAAACCGCACTTAAGGGTTATTCCTTGCGGCGGCTTGGAGGAAATTGGCAAAAACATGACGATCATCGAGTACAAAGACGACATCATCGTCATAGACCTGGGGCTGATGTTCCCGGGCGAAGATATGCCGGGCGTTGACTATGTCATCCCCGACATTTCGTATCTAAATGATAAAAAAGACAAGATTCGCGGACTGATCATCACCCACGGGCACTTAGATCACACCGGAGCAATTCCGTATCTTTATGAGAAACTGGGTAGCCCGCAGATTTATTCGGCTCCGCTGACTGTCGGGCTTATATCCAAACGGTTGGAAGAGTTTGATCTGGCCACCAAGGCCAAAATGTCCTCGATCAAGATCGGAGAGGATGTTTTGCAACTCGGAGCCTTCAAAGTCTCGACTTTTCGGGTCAATCACAACATTCCGGACTCCATGGGTCTGGCTATTGAGACGCCCGAGGGCACCTTGGTCTACTGTACCGACTGGAAGTTCGACCACACGCCGGCCGACGGCAAAGTCACCGATTTCTCACGTTTGGCAGAGCTTGGAGGCAAAGGTGTTTTGGCACTGTTCTCCGACTCGACCAATGTCGAGAAGCCCGGACATTCTATCTCTGAAAAAGAGGTTGAAGACGTCTTGTTTAAGATCGTCGAGAACTCCAAAGGGCGCATCATCTTAGCGACATTTTCCTCGCTGATCTCCCGTGTTCAGCAGGTCTTAAACGCCGCCAAGCGCAACCGCCGCAAGGTCACCTTTGTCGGCCGCAGCATGATTCAAAACATGGAAGTGGCCATCTCGCTCGGTGCGCTGGTGGTGCCGCCGGATGTTCTTATAGAAGCCAAGGATATGAACAAATATCCGGACAACCAGATGATCGTGGTTTGTACCGGCTCTCAGGGCGAGGAACGCTCGGCTTTGACCTTGATCGCCAACGGCGACCATCGCCAGATTCGGATCAAACGCGGCGACACCGTCGTTTTGTCCTCATCGCCGATCCCGGGTAACGAACGCTCGGTAGCCGATGTTATGGACAACTTGTTCCGCGCCGGGGCCCGCGTTATTTACCAAAAGATTATGGACGTTCACACTTCGGGTCACGCCTTCCAGGAAGACTTGAAGCTGATGCTGGCTCTGATAAAGCCCAAATACTTCGTGCCGATCCACGGCGAGCGCTACAAGCTCGTCCTGCACGCACAGCTGGCCGAGGATGTCGGTATTCCCGAGGAAAATGTCTTGGTGGCCGACAACGGTCAGGTTATTGAGTTTTTCGAGGGTCAGGGGTATCTGACCAACAAACGCATTCCGGCTTCGTATGTCTTGGTTGACGGTTTGGGCGTGGGCGATGTCGGCAATATCGTCTTGCGCGATCGCAAAGCCATGGCTCAGGACGGAATATTCGTCATCATCGTCACGGTCAATCATGAAAACGGCCAGATCATCACTTCGCCGGACATTATCTCCCGCGGCTTCATTTATATGCGCGAGAACGAGGACTTGGTCCACAAAGCTCGCGCCGAGGTTAAGAGATTGTTTGCCAAGCATCAAAACGGCGATAAGCATCCCGACTACGCTAACATTAAGCAGAAACTGCGAGACGATATCGGCCAGTTCCTCTACGAACAAACCCAAAGACGGCCTATGGTCATACCGGTTGTCATAGAGGCCTAAGATAGTTCATAAAGTTGAAAGTTATAAAGTTTAAAGTTTGTAAAGTGACTTTTCAATGTCATCCTGAGCGAGTCAGCGAGTCGAAGGATCTTACGTTAAATAGATGCGATAGGCACCCGCGGGGTAGGCTTTGATTCCCCGAGGGTGGGAGACAATAGTCGGACCTCGCTTGAAATCGTAAAGTTTGAAGTTACAAACAAAAACGCCCGAGTGGAAACATCCGGGCGTTTTTGAAACATCAGATTTACTCTCAAAGACAGTCTTCACACGCCTAGCAAGACAGTCTTTAGGCACAAACGAAGCATTCTCTTAAATCAGAAGAGCCCGCAGGGACTAGCGGGTTCTTCGGATGTGTGGGCGGTTGTTTGCCCACGCTAGATCTCGACTCAGGCGAAGACCGTCTTCAGCCGCTCAGCGATCAGGTCTGACAGAATCCGTCCGTCGGGGAAGAAGCAGCGGCGATACTGGTCTCCCCAATATCCCAATCTGCAGCCACGGGGGAAGATGATGAAGACTGGTGGGGAGTCAGCGTATGCCGCCACGGATTCGTCGGTTGGCGGGAGAACCTCCGGTCTGAGTCTGACATGCTGTTGTCCTCTCGAGTCTTCATAGGTGCCGATGTAGACTGATTCATGGACGGGTTGGGGTGTTGGGTATATCTGGTCGATCAGCGCGAACGTGGGAAGACTACATCCGATGTCAGAGTCGGCGACGATCAGCCCAGGGTTTCTTTCTCGGCACCATTCGCCAAATTGTTCGAGCCTCAGACCGGCTTCCGCCGGGGTAAACATCTCGACTGACGACATCCCCAGCCGCCGAAGGATAGTTGCCAGATACTCGGCCCTGGCCTTATTGACGGCGAGGACTGCTAACATCCCGGCAATGGGTTTCATCCCAGAACCTCCCTTCGAGTAAGAGCGATTTTACTATATCAAATTAGCTCTCTCGGTCAAGACTTGCTTGCATTTGGGCGGGGATTATTATAAGTTAAGCGAGGAAGTCGCACTCACACAATCCGCAATCAGTTGCCGAAAGTTTCGGCTGAAGGGAGGAAGTCAGTTGATAAGTCTTTCGAACGGCCACAAGTTTGAGTATATGGCCGCCAGTGGGGCTTTAGGTCCCGGGGGGAAAGGGTGGCTGTGGGAGCAGCCCTTGAGGTGGTTGGGCTTGTTGGACGTGACGTTGTTTACAACTGTCCTCAAGACGATCACCCTATTTCCACGAAGAGGCAACTACCGTTGGTACAATCCGTTCCGCTGTGTTCGAGTCATCCGAGACGGCGTCCACAACGCTTTCGGGTTGACCAACGGCGGTCTTGACTGGTGGTGCCGCAAGATCGGTCCGAAGATCGACTCGAAGAGGGCTCCTGCAATCGGTTCCATCTTCGGGGAGACCGGAGAACTGGTTGAGATGACACGCCGGCTCAACGATTTCGATCTGGTCGGGTTGGAGCTCAATGACTCCTGTCCCAACTCTGGTGATGACCTTCTCGGCCATAACCAACGGACCATCGAGAAGTGCGAGGCGGTTGCTAACGAGAGCCGTTTTCCGGTGATCCTCAAGGTCTCGCCAGTCCATGATGTTGAGAACATCGTCCCGCACATCGGAGGGTGGATCGAAGCGCTGTCAATCAACAGCGTGCCGAAAGCGATGTTCTGCCCCGACCAGCCAGGTCCATTCGACCGTTTCGGCGGGGGTGCGTACTCCGGCAAGGTGGCTCAGCCTTTCACTTGGGCAATGGTCGACCGGTTGGTAGCTCTCTCGTCAATTCCGGTCATCGGTCCGAGTGTATGGGACTATCCTGACATCGCAGGGCTCAGAAGGCGGGGAGTCAAGGCGATCAGCTTTGGGGGGATATTCCTGCCGCACCCACTAAGGCCAACGGCCTTTGTGCGTCGCGATCTTCAAGAAAGCGCCGGGAACGCCGGCTGAAGGGAAGGGATGAAGAAGGTGAGCGATGACGTCTTCGAACAACCGGCAACCATAAACAACCACGGTCATGCTCGCAAGGTGCCAGAGATCACTGAGAGAGTGCTGTTCGAGGCTGATCGGGTGAGTAGCGCGCTTCTCTGTATGACAAATCTGGTCGACGAAAGCGGGCGCTCAACACCGGTAGACGCTCCCGAGGGCATCTCGCAGTACGACGACTATCTAGATGCCCGAAAACCGCGAGGTAGCCAGCTAAGAACCTACTCTCTGGCTACAATTACCCCGCAAATGACCCCTGACATGGTTCGACCCCTGAAGGAGGCAGGAGCGATCGGACTGAAGTTCCTACCTAGCGGAATGACGACCGGATCGGGGGAGGGCATCGCCGATCCTAGGTCGATCATTCCGATCCTCAAAGCGGCAGCCGCTTGCAACTTGCCCTGGATGCCACACTGCGAGAAACCCGGGATGGACCCCAACGAAGCCGTAAACGCGCTCATCCCCTGGCTCGACTATGTGGTTCACAACGTCCTGGGGCTTCGGACCATCGTCGCCCACACCAACACCAAAAGGTTGTTCGAGTGGGGGGCCGACCTACCCAAGACGATCGACCTGGCTTTCGAGGTTGCGGCTCACTACATGATGAGAAGCAACGCCGACCAGGCTGGTCCGCATTGGAAGTGCAAACCCCTCTACGGAGACCCCGAAGACATGGCTGCAGTCCAGCTCGCCGGATTGGCTGGGGAGTGGGGAAGCCGCCTTGTCATCTGGGGCGAAGATGTTGCTCCCCACTGGTACCGCCACAAGTCAGGAGAGAACGCTCCATTCGGGGTGTTCCTTCCGGACGATGTAGCATTCGCTTGGCTCGTGGAATTCTTCGAACAATCCGGCCATGCGAATTGGAAGCGGAGATTGGAGCAGCTAACCTTTCACAACGCTTCCAAGTGGTGGTGGGGAACCAGCCAGCCGACCCAATGGCTACGAGTGAAGCGCGAGGATTGGGTTGTCCCTACTCTCTACGAGGCGGGGATTGACAGCATCGTCTGTCCGCTGGGTGGCACAACTCTCAAATGGAAGGCAACCAAGATCTAGTGGGGAACCGTGGCCTCGGGAAGAAACAAAGCGGCTCAAGCTCTGTTCCCGGGGCCGCTTTGTTTTTTATTTTGCTAATCAACGCATTTGCATTGATCAAAGCTAGTGGTATAATTTGTATTAGTTTGATTAACACATGTTTCCGCCGGAGTTTATCTAAAAAATCTGGATTCCTGCTGTAGTTTACCCCGTACTTGGATACGGGGCAGGAATGACAACAAGAGGCGGGAATGACAACACAGAGGTGCTTTAGGATGGGAAGGAAACGCAAGTACCCGAAGAAAAAGCAAACCAAGCCAAAGTGGTTTCAGAGAGAAGACGAGTGGGGCCGCTTTGTCTTTGATTTTGGTTTGGGGCTCGGGGGCGAAACCTGGCGCGAGATTATCGGCGCCCTGCTTTTGATTATCGGAGTGGTGGCGGTACTTGGACTGTTCCACACCGCCGGTTTGGTCGGCAACAACTTTGCCGTGGTCTCCCGCCTTCTGGTCGGCCTGGCCGGCTATCTACTGCCGTTTGCTCTTTGCTACTGGGGTATTATTCTAATATTTCCCAACAAGGCCGGTTATCGGATTTCAAATTTCTTGGGCTTTGTCCTATTTTTTCTGGCTGCGCCGATGTTTCTGCATTTGTTCGTTGATTCCAGCCAGACGGTGGCGACGGCCAAAGCTGGACTCGGGGGGGGAGCCATTGGTTACCAGCTGACCGTCATTGGCAAAAATAGCATCGGTCTTTTCGGCTCGTTTTTCGCTTCCATCGTCCTTTTGACTGTCTCCTTTATGATGATCTTCAATACCTCTATCACCAAGGTCTTAGGAATTAAGCCCCCGAAATCCGGCAAGGAAGAGGAAGAAGAGGAACCAAGCATTAACCGCGGCGATGGCGCCAAAGTCTCTGTTTTTGCCACAGTCAGACGTAAAATCTCTAATATGAGACGCAAGAAAGAAGCGGCTGTGCCGGTGATGACTGTCGATACGCCGCCCCCGCGAGTCGATACCAACTGGGACTTCCCTCCTTTCAATTTATTAAAAGATTCTAATGAAGTGGCATCTTCGGGTAATATCCCGAAAAACGTTGAGGCGATCCAAAAAACTCTGCGGACTTTCGGCATGGAGGTCACGATGCAAGATGTCAATATCGGCCCGACTGTCACCCAGTACACCTTGAAGCCGGCCGACGGGGTAAAACTAAATCAGATCACGGCTCGAAGCAACGACCTGGCCCTGTCCCTAGCCGCTAAGAGCATCCGAGTCGAGGCGCCGATCCCGGGTAAAGCGGCGGTCGGGGTGGAGATTCCCAACAAGATTCCGGCGCGAGTTACCCTCAAGGAAGTTTTAGAGTCAAATCAATTCCGGACGGTCAAAAGCAAACTGGCTATAGCTTTGGGGCGAGACGTAGCCGGTGTGCCGTACGGGGTAGATCTGGAAAAAATGCCCCACTTACTTATTGCCGGCGCTACCGGTTCGGGCAAATCTGTCTGCATCAATTCACTCATCATTACCCTACTATACAATAATTCGCCCTCGGAACTAAAACTCTTGATGGTCGATCCGAAGCGGGTCGAGTTGACTTGTTACAACGGTATTCCGCACCTTCTGGCTCCCGTGGTGACCGAGGTTGACCGCACCGTCTCGGCTCTAAAATGGACGGTCTATGAAATGGAACGCCGTTACAAACTTTTTGCCGAGACCGGTAAGCGAAATATCGCCGCTTACAACGCCAATCCTTCGGACGGCAAACTTCCGTACATTGTCGTCATCATTGACGAGTTGGCCGACCTGATGGTAGCGGCGGCCAACGAGGTGGAAACCTCCATCGTCCGGATAGCTCAGATGGCGCGCGCCACCGGTATTCACCTTATCGTCGCCACTCAGCGGCCGAGCGTCGATGTCATCACCGGACTGATCAAAGCCAACATCACCTCGCGCATCGCCTTTGCCGTGGCCTCGCAGGTCGACTCCCGTACGATATTAGATTTATCAGGAGCAGACAAGCTTTTGGGCAAGGGCGATATGTTATTCATCTCCTCCGAGGTGACCAAACCGAAACGGATCCAGGGCTGTTTCGTGACCGATCCGGAGATCGAGGCAGTAGTGGAATTCTTAAAAACCGCCGGACAGGCGGAGTACGATGACAACATCTTGACTTTCAAGGCCGCTTCGGGCGGCCACGCCGGAGCGGCCGGAGATATCGACGACGATCTTTACCAAGAAGCGACCCAGACGGTCATGCGGGCCGGCAAGGCTTCTGCTTCATTATTACAAAGAAGATTGCGGGTCGGCTATGCCCGCGCCGCCAGACTATTGGACCTGATGGAACAGGAAGGGGTCATCGGCCCGGCCGATGGCGCCAAACCCCGAGACGTGCTCATCACCGACACGGCCAGCGAGCAATATCAGGGAAACGACGAAGAGTACTAGAGCAAATTTCAAAGTCCAAAGTCCAAATTTCAAATAAAAATTCCAAGGTCAAAATCCAAACTTTGTATTCCACATTCGAAATTCAACATTCAATATTCTAACTTCAAAACCCGATGTCAGAGCAACATCCAGGTGGATCAACACCGCCAAAAGAAGCCGAACTCAGTCCAGAACAGTTGGAGCTTACCACAGTCGTTAAAACAGATATAACTGCGATTGTCCCTGGAGGAGATGACGGTTATGATAGATTCGCCAGAGAGTGCGTTTCTTGTTTTGGAGTGGAGATATTCGACCGGATAGCTGATGCCAAAGACAGGGTGATGGTTTGGTGTTTTGATATTTGTTACTGATATTTCCAGTTCAGATTTGTTTGGTGATTGTCTCTCGTTTCTTGTATCTTCCGATTTTAATTGTTAAAATTGGCTTATGGCGGCAGCCGGTTTTAGGTTTAGGAAAATAAAAAGCCAACCACTTCTGGGGCAGAAGCTTCTTCGAGCACGCAAAAAAATGGGCGTAGACTTGGAAGCCGCCGAGAGAGAAATTAAAGTGCGCGTCAGGTACCTTGAGGCTTTGGAACAAGGCGACTACCGTGCTCTACCGAGTAATGTTTACGTTAAAGGTTTCTTGCAGAGCTATTGCAAATATCTCGGCATCGACTTTGCCGAAATCTATCAGCTCTACCAAAAAGAGGGCCGGGTTTGCGGCATGAATACCGAAAACCAGCTGATTAAAACAGACGAAAAGGTTGGCAAATCCAGCCTCGTCATTACCCCGAAATCTTTCATCTGGCCGTCTGTTATCGTAGCCGTAGTGCTGATCGTCGGCTATGTTTTTTATCAAGTTACCGGCTTCGCCTCGGCGCCGAAGCTGGAAATCGCGAGTCCTTCCAGGGATATGATTGTGACTGAAAACAATATGCTTTTCGAAGGTACAACGGATGGCGACGCCTCACTGACTATCAACGGTCAAGCCGTGACTGTTAACTCCGACGGACATTTCAAAGAAGCTATTGCCTTGCAAAACGGACTAAACACAGTGGAACTCAAAGCCAGAAACAAGAGCAAGCGCGAAACCAAAAAGATTTGTATTATAGAGGTGAAGGAAAAGACGGCACTCAAATAGCCAAACTATTTGAGAAATCCTAAACTCTAAATCCTAAACCCTAAAGAAATCCAAAATACAAAAATCAAAATTCAAAAGACGAGATAAATAGTTTTAAATTTTGAGTTTAAGGTTTTGTATTTTTTTAGAGTTTAGATTTTAGAATTTAGAGTTCAACGACGAAGGAGTTCACATGGCTAAGGAAAAGAAGGAACCGAAGGGTGTAGCACCGAAGACGACTCCGCAAAGCGAGGGTAGAAAACAAGCGCTGGAGATGGCTTTGTCCTCTATAGAAAAAAATTTCGGCTCCGGAAGCATTATGCGTTTGGGAGAAGATCGCAAACTAAACGTCGAGGCCATCTCGACCGGCTCTTTGTCTTTGGACATCGCTCTCGGGGTGATGGGTTTGCCTCGCGGCCGGGTTTCGGAGATCTACGGCCCGGAGTCTTCGGGCAAAACCACTTTGGCTCTTTCGGTTATCGCCCAAGCCCAGAAGGGCGGCGGTTCGGCCGCTTTCATCGACGCCGAGCATGCGCTGGATCCGGAATATGCCGAGAAGCTCGGGGTAAACTTGGACGATCTACTCATTTCCCAGCCGGATACCGGCGAGCAAGCTCTGGAAATAACCGAAACTTTGGTCCGCTCCAACGCTCTGGATGTCATAGTCGTTGACTCGGTGGCCGCTCTGGTACCGCGAGCCGAGATCGAAGGGGAGATGGGCGACTCGATGATGGGGGTTCAAGCCCGTTTAATGAGTCAGGCGCTTCGTAAATTAACTGGAGCCATTTCCAAGTCAAATACCATCGTCATTTTCATCAACCAAATTCGGATGAAGATCGGGGTGATGTTCGGCAACCCGGAAACCACTACTGGTGGCAATGCCTTGAAATTTTATTCATCTGTTCGCTTAGACATTCGCCGTAAGGAAGCAATAAAAGACGGCGACGAGATAATGGGCAATCATGTTGGGGTCAAGGTGGTCAAAAACAAAGTAGCGCCGCCGTTTCGCACCGCCGAATTCGACATTATGTACGCCAAAGGTATTGATCACGAGGGAGAACTGGTCGATCTGGGAGTGAAATATGACCTGGTGCAAAAAGCCGGAGCTTGGTTTACCGCCGGCGAAGAAAAGCTGGGGCAGGGTCGCGAGGGCGCCAAGGCCTACCTGCGCGAAAATCCAAAGGTCGCCGACCAGGTCCGAAAAGGGATACTGGAGAAAGTGAAGGAAGTCTGAGTTGCAGCTAGACATAGTAAGACAATGGCTAGGCATTGAAAGACAATTGTTTGGCAGCGTCTCTCTACTGTCTCTCTATGTCTCTCAATTTCTTTCTGACTTATGACACACCCAAAAATGTCCGCTTTAAAATACGCTCTCTGGCTGGTGGGTAAGCGGGACTACCCTGTTTTTGGGATGCGGGAGAAGTTGAACGGCAAAGAATACTCCAAAGAAGAGGTCGAGGAGACCATCGATAAGCTCATTAAATTAAAATTTCTCGATGACGAGAGATTTACTCGTAGTTATATTGAGTCCCAGCGACGGATTAAACCCATCGGCAACCGGTTGCTTTATCAGAAATTAATTTTGAAGGGGATAGACAAGGAAATAATCAACTCAATATTGTCCGCCCCGGACGAAGAGCTGATCCGGGAAGCGGCGGATAAATGGCTAAAAAGGCACCCGATCTCAGACAAATGGGTGCGTAAACAAAAACTGATGGCTTATCTCTCCCGTCGTGGCTTTTCCTACGACGAAATCCTGAAAGCACTTGAAGAACTTAAAAATTAATCGGCTGAACTCGCTCTCTTTCTAAGCTCAAAATACCCAAACATCCCAAGGTGTCAAGCTAACCCACATCCGATGTGGGTTAGCTTGACACCTCTTCTTATTTCGGCACCGTAGGATCTAAAAAAACGTAGATCTGGTCGATCAGTAAATCATTCTAAATGCGAGCAGCCCCTCCGGAGAGGGGCTGTCTGTAGGGCGTCGCGATGGAATGCGGGTCAGACGGAGAGGAAGCACCTGCCCTGTCGGCGGGCGACTACCACCTTGGGGCACTTCAATACCGGCACTGTTGGTCTGACCGCGGAGGCCGCAAGTTGGGCTCTCTGCTCTGGCGTGGTGTCGCCGATGTTCCAGGACCTGACTTGATTCGGCGTCTTGGTCTCGGCGGGTTTGTCGAGCGAAGATGCGAGAGTGTCCACGATGGCAATTCCTCCAGAATTGCTGCAACGGATGCAGCAAGTGTTAGTGCGACGTGACTAGAAAATATCATATCGAGGCAAAAATGTAAACACGCTCGGCGAAGTCTCGCTATTTCCTACGAAATCACAAACGAGACATAAATTGTTCTCAAAAATCTTAAATGTCCTGAGGTGTCAAGCTAACCCACATCGGACGTGGGTTAGCTTGACACCTCTTCTTATAGCAAATTTGCAAACTGCAAAAATTGCATTTTTGGGTTTTTTCGGCTACTATTTTGAGGAAATGCGGGTTGACTTAAGGAGGGTTAGACTCTCCTTTTGTTTTATCCGCATTTCGCACTTACCACGATCGTTACTAGTAGCTCCGTGCCGCATCGGAAAGGAAGAGAGTGAGGTAATGGATTTAGTGTTCATATTTCAGGGCGTTGGTAGGAACCGTGCTCTGATGAGCACCGATCTGCCCGGAGCAATATCGCGACGCTCGGGCAAGGTGCGCGACATCTACGACTATGGCGACGGCCTGCTGGTCGTCGCCACTGACCGCATCTCGGCCTTCGACAGCATTATGCCCAACGGCATCCCCGACAAAGGCCGGGTACTCAATACCCTCTCGGCCTGGTGGTTCGAGCAGACGAGCTACATCACCGAGAACCACATGATCAGCGTCAACCCGAAGGACTTCCCTGCAGTCCTCCGGCTGTACGACGACGTACTGGACGGCCGTGCCATGTGGGTACGTAGGGCTGAAGTCGTGCAGGTAGAGTGTGTTGTTCGCGGCTATCTGGCCGGCTCCGGCTGGAAGGCCTACCAGCAGACGGGCGAAGTCTGTGGTCACAAGCTACCGGCAGGCCTACACTTGGCGGACAAGCTTCCCGAGCCGATCTTCACCCTGGCGACCAAGGCAGCGAGCGGTCACGATGAGAACATCAGCTTCGACAAGATGGCCGAGGTTATCGCCCGACAGATGGGGGTATCGGCGCAGTTCGCCATGACGAAGATCTGCGAGCCGATCCGCGACAAGTCGCTCCAGCTGTTCAACTTCGCGTCAGCCCGAGCTGCGGAGAAGGGGTTCCTGCTCTGCGACACGAAGTTCGAGTTCGGCTGGTCGAAGAAGACTGACCAATTCGTTCTGGCTGACGAGATCTTCACGCCAGATTCGTCCCGCTGGTGGGACGCGGCCAAGTACGAACCTGGCAAGCAGCAGGAGTCGTTCGACAAGCAGTACGTCCGCAACTACCTCGAGAGCATCGGCTGGAATAAGGAGCCGCCGGCGCCGGAACTGCCTCCAAATGTGGTAGCAGAGACAAGCCGCATCTACCGTGAAGCACTTCGGCGACTGACGGCGTAGGGGGAAGAACCAGAAGGGGGGATCAAATTGGGAGCTGCACAGATCAAATCGTGCCGCTCCTGTGTGTAGGTCCAGATACATCGTGGACACTTGGTCGTCTAAAATGCTAAGATGACCTCCTAGGAAAGAGGTGTCCATGAAAGATAGAATTGGTGGTGCTACCACCTACGGAGTAGTCATCCCGGGAGC
>JAKAMI010000013.1 GCA_021812945.1 bacterium | reverse complement strand
TTAGGGATCATTTTTGGATGAGGGTGGTATCACTGTTTGTCATCCCGAACCCCGTATCGTGGTACTGGGCAGGCTTATTTCGGGATCCCAGTGTATGTACAGGGGATTCTGAAACAAGTTCAGAATGACAATTAATGATTTGTTCTTTTCCCTCGATCCCGAAAGGCACGATCATCAATAAATTACTCAGAGTGGAATCAATTTTATGGGTGGTTTCGTTAAGCTTGCCCAGGGCTGAAAGCAACCCGACATAATAATCGGCTTGTTTTTTCGAGGCGCAGAGAATTAAATCGGCATAGGCTATTTGGAGGAGAGTCAGATAGCGTTGAAAATCGAAATTGACGGCTTGGATTTTCGGCGTTGAGTGTTTGAAATGTTCCAGAGTCTCGATGATCAGCGGATCGTACAGGTCGGCGACATATTTTGCGCCAGCTTTTTTAATTATTTTCAAAAGTCGTGGCTTTAAAAACTGGGCGATGATCACATCAAATTTAGCAATGGTGTTTCTCAGTTCGTTGGTCTCTTGGGTTTTTTTGTAGGGCAGAATCGTAAAATTGATGCCATGAATTTTCTCAAGCGGTTTGGGAGCGGCCAGCGTGACCTGATATTTTTGGCTTAAAAACTTGGCCATTTCAAAGTACCGGATACCCGGTCCGGCCATTTTCGCCCCGACAGTGTCTTTACAAATGAGAAGGATTTTCATCTCTGTTGCTGATTAATGACAAGACCAAGTCGCGATCGGCGACTCTAAGGACGTAAGCGGATAAGCAGTAAGCTAGCAAGCCGGTCAGTCCAATAATGATAATATGGAGATTCAGCCGGCTCGTGATATAAAATACCACCGACATTATGCCGGCCGAAATCAAAATTTTAAAGATTCTAAACCAATTAACGGAAAACCGGATCGATTTTTGGCTAAAGTATAGACTGTACCCAAAAATTACCAGTTCGGATAAGAAAGTGGTAAAGGCCGCTCCGAAGTAGGAGAAATGGGGGATCAAGAGCAGATTTATCGCAATATTGAACAGCAGAATGCCGATAGAAGTCCAGACTAAAATTTTGCGCCGGTCGGCGGCGATCAGGATTTGCCCGAGCATGACGTTGATGTAGATTAAGCCGATAGCCAAAGCCAGCCAGCGCAACGCGTTTTGGGCTTGGACAAACTCCTGGGTGGCTAGGAAGCGAATGATCCTATCAGGGGCTATGAGAATGAAAGCGACTATCGGCATAGCTAGCGCAATCAGGGCCTCCAAGGAAGTTTTAATAAGCATCGAGGCTCGAGGCCTGTTGTCAATTATGTCTTTGGATAGGATCGGAACAACGGCATTTGACAGAAACACCCCGACAAATAAAGTGGTTTCCAGAACTTTATAGGAAACACCGTATAGGCCGACTTGACTGCTATCTTTTAGCAAGCTTAGGATCAGAGTGTCAACTTTGAAATACAGGTTGTTGATTACAAAAACCAACCCCAAAGGGATTGCCGTAATTAGCAACCATTTCCAGAGTTTGTAATCGTATTCCAATCGGATTTTCACAAACCGTCGGGCGTAATAGAACTTGGTTAAGATGGAAAAAATGGCCGCTACCAAAATATTGAGCACCACGAATTGGAAACCGAGGTCATATTTCCAGGCCAGAATTACAATAATCAGCGAGGTGAAGCGTCCGGCGATATCCGAAAGCACGGTATATTGCATTTTGAGTTTGGTTTGGAAGACCACGTCAACGATATTACCGACGAAGGTGATCAGCAGCGCCGCGGTTGCAGTGATCAGGCCGATCTTGATGTTCAAGGAGTACGGCATCAAAAAACCTATGCCGATGCACAATGCGGCCGTGATTAGGGCTGTATAAATGCGAATCGCCATGCTGTTGGCAATGATCTTGTCCATCATCTCCGGCTTTTTGGAGATCTCGCGGGTGGCGACAGTCGAAAGTCCCAAGTCGGCTAAGACTGTGAAGAAGCCGGTAAAAGTGATGATGGTGGTGAGTTCGCCGTTGCCGAAAACGCCGAGATATTTGGCCAAGACTTTAATACTGACGAAAGAAAAAACCAAAAAAAGCATCCGGCCAAGGATTTGAATGACGGTGTTGTAGGTAATTTTTTGAGCAAGCCCCATTTTGTAAGCTGGTAAGTATCTAAGCTAGTAAGCAGGTAAGCTAAACAGCTGGACAGAATACAGCAGAATCATTATTAGCTGTCGAGCTGTCAAACTGTTGACTCCCAAATGATACCAAAAAACGGTTCGGTTTGACAGAGCTTGGCGGGAGAGGTAAAATCTAAAGCGAACTAAAAAGATCGGTGCCGATTTTGTTCACCAATTTGGTGCGTATCTCTGTCTAAATCTCAAGAAACAAGATACAATAACCAAAAAATATTCAATATCCAATATTCAATATTCAATTTTCAAATTTGAAGGGATTGATTGTTGGAATTTGGTTATTGTATTATTGTTATTTTTTCGGAGGGAAGTTGTCAAAATACGCTAAAATAGCCTCATTGTTTATTTTCACGGTCCTGACCTTGTTTTTTGTCGTGGGGCACAAACCAGCCGCCGCAAAAGCGGCCGGCTTTGATCTTGTCCAGACTCCGGGAGACGGGCGGGTTTTCCTTAAAGAAAATGGTTGTAAACGCCATATCAAGGATTACAATACCTTCCTAAGTTTTGGTTTTAATGCCGGAATGATCCGGCAGGTAGGCAGAGCAGAATTTGATTCGTATCCGACTGCGCCCGAACTGACTACGGTCATGAACTATAACGGCCGTGTTTACGCCATCATTTCCGGGATGAAGGCCTACGTCACAACCGGAGACGCCCTAACACTCAACGGGTTCTCTTGGGCAGATCTGCAACCTTTCGCCGACCCGACTTTCGGCATGTTGCCGGACGCCCCGCCCCTATACGCGCCTGTCTATAGAGCAATACATATTCCCTCGCTCGGCCGCGTTTATCTCATAGAAAATGGTTATCGACGCTGGATCAAGGACTGGAATACCTGGATGGCCTGGAAACCGTTTACGGGAGATTTTGTCAATCTGGAATCCGCCAGATCGATGGTTGAAGCGCCTCCGCTTTCTCAGGTCCTAAATTACAACGGTAGCGTCTACGCCATTATCGGCGGGCAAAAAGCTTACGTCACGACCGGAGCGGCGCTTACTCTCAACGGGTTCTCTTGGGCAGATCTGCAACCTTTCGCTGACCCGACTTTCGGACAAATACCGACTGCTCCACCCTTATATGCTCCGCGAATTATCGGTTGTTCCGACGGTTTGTATTTTCTGACTCCAACTTCGAGACACCATATCGAAGATTGGGCGACTTATCTGGCGCTCGGAGGCAGTTATACGCCAACCGATGCTTGCAGCACTATAGCAGTCGGCCCTAGTCTTACCCGTCTGATTCAGGGTCCGGACGGTCGAGTAATGTATATCGATAGCAACATTCGGCGGTACGTTCCCGATCCCGGGACCTTTGCCGGCTACGGATTCTCCTGGGCATCGGTCAGGGGCATCGGTCAGGATGTTATAGATATGATTCCTGAAGGCGCTGTGATGGCTCGCTGGGTTTCAAACTTAAACGGGGTTGATATTCCGGCCACTTCCGGCCGAACAGGCTTGGAGCAGCATTTATGGACGAATCGGGGCGAAACAAATGATGCCGGACATTATGCCATTACCAATGTGCCGTTAAACGGTCCTTATTCAGGTATAAATATTCAAAACGGAGTTGCCGGACAAGGCGCTTTCGGAAAGCTTGATCCCACTGTCGAGCAATGGTATATCACCATGCGCTGGACTTACTGTACCGGTTGGGATGATACTGCCGGCTGCACTGGCGGGGTCAATGCGAGCGTCAAAAACTGGACCTTGGGCAAGAAAGTAATCGTTTCCAATTCGACCAACGGTCGTAAAATAGTGGTAGCTGTCGGCGACTTCGGTCCCGCCAACTGGGTGACTGCCCAGCAAGGCGTAGTTTCCGGCCTTTCTCCGGAGGCAACAGATTATATGGTCGGAAGCAGACACAACACCGGCGGAGACGTGCTGGATTATGGTTGGGCGGTCGACCAAACCCTGCCGCTCGGACCGTTGACTTGGTAGACATTAGTTAAAAGTTCATAAAGTTTGTAAAATTATAAAGTGGTACTCCGAAATCAAAAAGTTAAGTTTGTGGTACTGATTTTTATCAGCATTTTTTCTTTTGGGCTGATCTGGACCATGGTTGTTCCGGCGAACAACGAAGCGCCGGATGAGGCTGCGCATGTCGACATGATCACTTTTCTCAAACGGAATCATCGTATCCCGGTTTTCAACCGTGAGACGGAGATTATCCCGACACAGTATAGCCAGTCTCTTCTTTCGGGTGCCTATTACTCGATGGCTTACATTTCGCCAGTGGCCTATCTGCCTTATTTACCGCTTTACCCGAACACGACCTCGGATTTAAGCAAACTGGCGGTGCTGGCGGATCGGGTAGTTTCCGCTTTTTTTGTCGGCCTCTTTACTGTCTTTCTCTTTCTGGGACTTTTTAATCTCGATCCTAAAAAGGAAAAACAAGCTCTCGCCGCCACACTATTCATCGCTTTGTTTCCCCAAGTCATCTTTGCCGCCGGTTATATCAACGTTGAGTCACCGGCGCTTTTTCTAATGGCGCTGTCGTTTTATTTTTACACCAGATTATCAATTTCCAACACCATCAAGTCCGGAATGACAGTATTGGAGATAGGTAAATATTTAACTTTTGGCTCAATATTTTTTGGTCTTTCCATCGGTCTTCTGGGTTTGATGAAAGCCAATTATTTAATTTTCGTTGGCTTCCTCATCCTTTTGATCATATTTGATGTTGTCAAGGCTAAAGATCGATTGAGCGAAATAAATAAGTACCTTGGCCCAGCAGTTCTGTTCATCGCCGTCAATGTCTGGTGGTGGATTCGCAACGTTAATTTGTATCATGACCCTTTGATTCTCGGCTACATCAAGCGGGAGATTATCGCTAAGGCCCCCGATTGGCTCTTGACTCCTCGAATGCAAGGCTACAACCTTTTCACCATTTTTGGAAATCACTACTTTGCTAAGTTCACCTTTTTGGGATTCTTCGCCAACCTAGGCGGTGCCAATATCTTTCTACCGACGATATTTTATGTGCTCTTTTTTGTCATAATAATCTCACTAATATTAATTGCCTTTTTAAGCACGCTGAAGCGTGGACTCAAGGGAAAAAGAGCCCAGGCTTTAGCCTGTGAAAAGCACGCTGAAGCGTGGACTACAAGAAAGAGGAGCCCAGGCTTTAGCCTGTTAACCGACCCTAATTCTAAATATCTAGTCTCGTTCTCAATAATATTAATAGCTTCGCTTCTGTACTTCGCCAGTAAAAATCTGGATGACTTCAGTCCGCAGGGACGGCATCTTTTTCCGCTTCTCTTGCCTTTGGCGATCATTATCTTCATCGGTCTTGGCAATCTGCCGACAAAAATCTCAAAGTTTAGTTTTACCTTGCCCGCATTTTCTCTCATTGCTTCCCTTTACGGTCTCTTTCTGACGCTCGACAAGTACTACGTTAAAGGTACCATTTACATCAACCAGAGTAATATGGGCAAATATCTGCCCGACTTTTCCTGGAGACACCCGAGCCTCGCCGGTTTCCGCTCGCTCTACGTCATGCTAGACCTTCCGTCCGGCGCAGGGTGGGCAATCTTGAGTCTGTCATTGGTTCTAATATTGAGTCTTGTGCTTGTCTATAGCTCCACATTTAATAATCAAGTGTCAAAAGGGTTGATCTCATAACCGTCTAGTGGTAAATATAAAATATTGGCTCCTAACACCTTGCACGGGAGGATCCGACGATGTGTAAGACCAAGAAGGCGGCACGCCAAAGCAAGGGAACTGGGCAGAGACAGAGTCCTAGGGTCGCTAGGAGAGCGGCTCGTAGCCAGTGACGTAGTATGTCTGCTGAGAGTTTTTGTGATCGGGGCGACGTCAGACGGCGGCGCCCCTTGTGTTTTACTAAAAGTCGAAGTTGAGCTATTATTTAAGAGTGATAAAAGATTTTTATTTGAACAAAGTTTACCCGTATTTGATCGGACTGCTTTTAGTGTCTCTACCGTTTGAGCGACTTTTGACCGTCGAGCTTTCCGGTTACACCCTGAAGTTTTCGTACCTTTTTGGTATTTTACTGATTGCTTACTTTTTTTGCGATTTGATCAGACGAAAAGTCAAAGATAATGTCGCTGCCGAGGAGGTCTTGCTGGTTTTTTTCTCGGTTATGGCCTTTTTGACGCTGTTTTGGACTCTGGACTTCAAACGATCGCTGGTGATCAGCTTGATGTTCTTGTTTATGGCGCTGATTTTCATCGTCCTGCGCCGGTTGATAGACGATAAGAGGTCGATAGCGCTCGAGAATCTGCTCATCTGGTTGGGCTTAGCCGCGGCAATTTTCGGACTCTGGCAGTTTTTTGCCGGAAGTTTCGATTCTATATCACATCTGGCCTTTCTCCGCCCGCAATACACTAAGGAACTTTTCGGTTTTCCGCGGATCCAGTCAACTTTTTTGGAGCCGCTTTACTTTGCCGACTTTTTATTGATTTCGATAGGGCTACTAATAAAGAGGGTTTGTCTTGGTGTACATGATTATCTCAAGCTATTTATTATCGGCATTGCCTTTTTTCTGACTCTTTCACGGGGAGGAATCTACGCTCTGGCCGGCGGATTAGTTTTGGCGTTATTGGTAATATTGGTTAAGTTTAGAAAATATCTGGCCAAATACTTGTTGTCGATCCTCGTCATCGTCGCTGCGGCGCTGGTCAGTCTCGCTCTGATTTATGTCGTATCCGGCCACCGGGGAGTCGGCAACTATTTCTCTCAAGCTCAGAACACCAGTTTGAGCTCCGATGAGGTCGACAATAACCGATTATCGACCACCCAAGTCGCTTGGCGGACGTTCAAAAATCATCCTTTTGGGATAGGCGCCGGCGCTTTCGGCGCCTTGCCGGAGTACAAAAGCAATATCCCCGCCAGGGGCTATCAAACCGTGAATAACCTGTATCTAGAGGTGTTGGTCGAGGAAGGCATTATCGGTCTCGTATTCCTGGCCGGGTTTGTTGTTTTGCTCATCATTGATCTGATAAAAAGGATCGGACTCGGCAAGATTGAGAACTTATTCTATCTGGCAATATTGGTATCATTTTTAATCCAGTTTCTAACCTTCTCGACTCTCTATATAATGTATATATGGGTGTTTTTGGCCTTGGCTTGGTCGGCCGCGCCCCCTCGCAAATCTAAAGATAATTGATTACAACACACACAGAAATTATACACAGAAAGGTCACAGAAACGCTCAATTGAGATTATCTGTGGTAAGATTGAGATAAGTCTGATAGTAGCATCATATTGGCAGAAAAATCTGTGGACGTACTTTTGCTTGATTTGTAGATTCGCGAAGGATTAGAGCAATGAATAAAATCACTAAAGTCGTTTTGTATCTGACGATCTTTCTGATCCCGTTTTATTTTTTCCGGTTCAAGGTTTTGGGACTGCCGACAAACGCGCTGGAGGTTATGGTCGGGATACTGGCACTTTTGACTGCCGTTGACCTTTTTTGGTCGCGCCGCCCTTGGCGTTTCGGATCCTCCTTGCCATATCTGTTCGTGCTGGCGGCGTTTGCTGCGGTTTATTTATCCAGCGATCACACTAGAGCCTTGGGCCAAGCCAAGGGCTGGTTTCTAATGCCGGTGCTTCTTTACTGGTCGCTTCTAAACAACATTGGTAAAAAGGAGCTCAAATATCTCTCGATTCCGGTTTTTATCTCATTGATTTTAATCTCAGTCTGGGCAATCCTGCAAAAAGCCGGAGTTGTCACCACACTTTTTTATCAGACCGACGACAGCTCGTTTTACCAGTATCTGGTCGGCAACTTCCGGGTGTTCGGACCTTTTGAATCTCCGAACTATCTGGCAATGTTTTTGGTGCCGATGGGGTTTTTGAGTCTGCCGGTGTTTGATCTTGTAAAAAGCAAAATTAGCAAAATTTTGCTTGGGGTTAGTTACATTTTACCTCTGATGGCCTTACTCTACAGCGGCTCGCGGGCCGGAGTTATCGCTCTCGTCGCCAGTCTGGTTATTTATCTATTTCTGACCAAGGCCGAGAACATTGGCTCAAAGATATTACGCTATTCCTTAGCTGTGGCAGCGTTTTTGGCCGGGGGACTGTTTTTGTATCAATACGGTTTCAATCCGGCCTCCGACAGTATCCGGCTCGAGATTTATCGCTATGCCGGACAACTGCTCCGAGACAACTGGCTTTGCGGTATCGGTCTGGGAGATTTTCAGGATCGGATCGCTTTGATCACCCAAAATGCCGAGTCATTTAAAACTTTTGCCCTGCCTTACGCCATCCACCCGCACAACGTTTACCTGGCGGTCTGGCTAAATCTTGGGTTGGCCGGGATCATAGTGTTTGCGGGTCTGGTCGTCGAGTTTTTCCGGAAGCTGTTCCACGGCGGCCGCAACTCGCTGGTTTTTGCCGGCGCCTTTATGGCCATGCTGGCGATACTGGCGCACGGCATGTTTGATACGACCTATTTCAAAAACGATCTTTCGATGATTTTCTTTTTGACCGTCGCCATCGCCGCCATCAACAAAAAAGTCAAACTAACAAAAACGGATTAACCAATCGCTCGGCTTGTACTGAATTTCTAGGCGCTTTTTGAGATCGTCGTCTCAAGCGCTTGCGACTGTCGAAATTCAAAAAAGCCTCGCTGTATATTATTTACAAGATGATTATGACTGAGCGTAAAACATACAAAATCACTTTCTGGTTTCTGGCTCTAGTGCTGGCCGTTTTGCCGTTCTGGTCGGCATTCATTGAGTTTCTGACCCAAAGAACCGGATTGAGCGGGCAGCAGATTTTTATGATCCGGGCTTGGTACGAACCGGTGCTGGTCTTGATTTTCCTGGCTACCGTTTTCAATCCCAAGTGGGAACGGCGGGAATTAAAGTTAAATATTTTTGATTATTTAATAATTGGGTACTTGATCTGGGCCGTCGCCTCGATATTTATCTCCGGTGAGACCATCAGTCAGGGAATTCAAGGTCTACGCTATAACGGCTTGTTTCTAGGCTTTTACGTACTGGCTCGATTCAGTTTTTTCAGCGAAGCTAAAATATTAATCTTGCAAAAAATAGTCATAACCGGCGGGGAAATAGTTGCGGCGCTAGCGGTTTTAGAATCATTCCTACTCGGTCCCGACTGGTGGCAACGCTTCGGCATACTCCCTTTGACCTCAACCTTTGGTTTCGGTGCTACTCATCAAGTTGTTTCTGTACCGCAAGCCATGGCTACTCTGGAGGGACCGAATCAGCTCGGGAGTTTCTTGCTCCTGCCGTTGTTTTTACTGCTGGCGAACCGCCAGAAAAGGAAATTTGACTGGTTCTGGATTGTCGTCATGATGATCGCCATTGTTTTGTCTTTTTCTCGAAGCGCTATCCTGGGTATGATAGTCGGCTTGATAGTTTACTCCGTATTTGAGATTTTGGATTCACGTCGTCCCCAAAATTCTGAACCGAAAGCTATGGCCGCATCCAAAATTTGGTCAAAAATCGGTCTGCTGGCCGGATTGGTAACAATAATTGCCGGCTCGATCTGGTATTTCAACCTGAAAGGGGGGCTAAGCCGAGATTTTTTCAGCCACGGATTATCTAATCAGGAACATTATTTTTCAATGTATGCTTCGGCTACGGCTGACAGATCTCCCAAGGAATTCGTCGTTGGTCAAGGTATTGGCACGGCCGGCCCGGCTTCTTTTAACTTCGCTCCGGAGGTGCCGGAAAGCTGGTATTTGCAAGTTTCTCTGGAATTGGGTATAGTCGGGCTTCTGTTGTGGCTGGGAATTCTTGTTTTCGGGGTTAAGCGATTATTCCGTTCGTACCGTGGTCTGGCTCTGGTCTTGATTTCGATCTCAGTCGCCGCACTTTTCCTCCACACCTGGGCGGACAATCCAACGGTCGCAATTAGCTTTTGGGTGTTGATGGGAGTGATTGTGGGAAATTTTAAACCTAAGGATTAGGGTGAGAAAAAACTCTAAATTCGAAACCCTAAACTCTAAAGAAATTCCAAAATCAAAAATTCAAAAATCGAAACGTTTTGAGTTTATTATTTTGGAGTTTAGAGCTTTTTTTAGGATTTAGATTTTAGGATTTAAAATGAGCGCTAAGCGAATTTTAGTTGATGGTCGCTTTGTGGGAGTGGGAGATTCGGTTTCCCGCGCAACTTTAGAGACGCTGAAGGCGGTTTTGAAATTGGACAAAGAAAATAAGTACACGTTGCTGGTCAGACCGCAAGGAGAGAAAGTAGCAAGAGAGTTTTTTGATAATATCAAAGTTCAAAATCCTAATATCAAACAAAAATCCGAAGCCCAAATTTCTAATGACAAAATTAGTCATTCGGATTTAGGATTTAGAAATTTGCGTCTTCAGACCCTCGACATTCCTCATTACAGTCTCAAGGAGCAAACCGCCCTGCTTCGATATTTAAACCGGGAAAGGTTTGACTTGGTACACTTTATGCAGTTTAACCATCCAGTCCGTTATCGCGGTAAATTTGTGGTTAATATTCTGGACCTGACGCTCTTCGGTCATCTTTACCGCAAAAACAAGATCAAAGGTCTGGCTTTTAATGCGGTGATGAAATCGGCGGTTAAAAATTCCGCCAAAATTATCACCATTTCCAACACCACCAAGAAAGACATAATGGAAACCTATGGCATCGACTCGAAGAAAATTGATGTCACCTATCTTGGTGTGGATCACAAGTATAATGCAAGTCTCAGATCTCAAATCTCAAAATTAGAAGGTATAAAGCACAAATATAAAATTTCTGGTGATTACATTTTATATACCGGGATGTGGAAGCGGCATAAAAATATTTTGCGAATGCTGGAAGCATTTAAGAAGTCCGGAGTCCAAAAGTCCAAAAGTCCAAAAGTCCAGCTGGTGCTAGTGGGGAAGATTGATAAGAACGAGCCGGAGGTGATGGAGACAATCAAAAAAATAAATAATAGTCTCCGTCATCCCGTTCCCAGTTCTCGTCATTCTGAGCGTAACGAAGAATCTGTAAATAATCGCCACCCCGAACCTAATTCTGTCATTCCTGCGAAGGCAGGAATCCAGACCGAATCTTCTGAATACGGACTACAAACTGCGGGCTACGACCCCGCCATTTTGGCGGTCGGTTTTGTCGACGAAGCGGATCTGCCGTACCTCTACGCCGGTGCCCTGGCCTATATCATCCCGTCTTTATCCGAAGGTTTTGGTTTACCACCGCTCGAGGCTATGGCCTGTGGCACGCCGGTGATCTCTTCGGACGTTTCCGCTATGCCGGAGATTTTAGGTGATGCTCCGCTTTACTTTGACCCGTACAGTGTTGATTCTATTGCCAAAGCCATGAGCAAAGTTGTATCTGATGAGAAACTACGTAACCAACTTTCAAAAAAAGGCCTCAAGCAGGCCAAAAAGTACTCTTGGGCTGAAACCGGAAGAGGAACTCTAGAAGTTTACAAAGAAGTTTTAGGTCTTTGAGACCACCCTTTAGGGTGTTGTAGATGACAAGCTAAAGCTTGGTCTCAAGTCGCGCTAGAGCCCAGCCTTTAGGCTGTTTCTGCAAGCTGAAGCTTGATCTCAAAAACAATCTTGAGTCCACGATTTATCGTGTTTGTTGACAAGCTAAAGCTTGGTCTCAAACTGATTTCTCGAGTCCACCGTTTACGGTGTTCTGGTATAATAAACTCATGCGCGCTAACCAAAAACCAAACTTCACTAACCGCCCACCGCATATAGTTCGCGAAAACGGCTATTATTTCATTACTTCCAGAACTGTCGAATCGCAGTGGTTTTTGCGCCCAGATAAATATAAATCAATTCTGTTGGATGTGATTCACGAGAAAACAACAAAATTCAATTACCCACTAATCGCTTACGCGATATTGAACCATCACTATCACCTCATTATTGATGCCAAAGATGCCAAGAATCTGTCGAAATTTATGAGCGAACTCAACGGTGCTAGCTCTCGGAAGTTGAACGATGCGGACGGAGTAATTGGTCGTAAAGTTTGGTGGAACTATTTTGAAACTTTTTTGGCTAACGAAGAGCAGTTTTTCACTCATTTAAACTATTTGCACCAGAATCCTATCAAGCACAGCTTGTCTAAAAATTTTGATTACAAATTTTCCAGTTATGGTGCTTGGGTAAAGAAAAAAGGGAAGGAGTATTTAGATGATTCTTTTCGAAAATATCCTATTGTCGATTTCAAGTTAGTAAACGATATATTTTAACAGGCTAAGGCCTGGTCTCAATCATTCTGTTGAGCCCACGCTTCAGCGTGTTTAATCAAGCTAAAGCTTGTTCTCAAATTGCTTCTTGAGTCCACGATTTATCGTGTTTGTTGATAAGCTAAAGCTTGGTCTCTAATCCTTTTTGAGCCCAAACTTAAGTTTGTTTGCTCTCTTAAAAAGCAAAAGCGGCGGCCCCGAGGGGAGCGCGCCGCTGTGCTTCGGACTTGGACTTGCCGCCGGCCCTGGTTCGGCCAATGTCAGTTGCCGGTTGGGGGGAGCGTGTGAGGCTCCCTATGGATCGAGACGAGGATGTACCGGTTGCCATCTTTGTCGGTGAGCGGCCGGCCATCTGGCCAGCGCTCGGTGTAAATGAGTTTGATCTGGTCCGTGCCCCAGTACTTCACTAGCAGATACTGGGAGTAGGCGAGTCGGTCGCTGGGCACGGACCGGGGCGCTCCACCATCGTAGACTGGGAGCACGTAGTTCGCCGGTTGGCGCTCAGATGGTCCTGGGATCGGCTCAACGAATCCGCCGTTTCCTTGGATTGCATCCGCCAGCGGCACGACGTACAAGCTCAGTTGCCTATACGCCTCACTCGCCGGAGTCTCGGCGGCGGCGGACTGGGCTTCGGCCATGGTCCTTGTGACTACTCCGTCCTTCATGTTGCCGTGCTTGGCCACATCCACGGCCGCCCAGACTACGATCAACAGCGTGACAACGCCAACGCCCAGCAAATGAACTCGGGGTCCATTGGTTTTCTCCTGGCGGCCGTGCCGCAAGCTGAACTGTATGCGTGCACTATAGCAGAAACAGCTACAACTGTCAAGATTGCATCCAGCCATGACTTCTGCTAAAGTCAAGGCTGACACAAGGTTATTCGTACACGAATCCTTTACACAAATAGACACAAATAGTGATGACAGTCTTTACGGTTTTTGCAAAGACTGTCATCGCAAATATTTGTGAAGATTGGTGTAATAGATTTGTGTATTAATTTCCTATCAAAGAAACGGAGTTTCTATGTTCACAGGCTCAATCATCTTCGCCCTAGCGGCGGCGGTCATAGCCGTCCTCTACGGCGTGATCCTGATCAGTTCTATCAACAAAAAGCCAACCGGCAACAAGAAAATGACCGACATTGCCAAGGCTATCCAAGCTGGAGCCAAGGCGTTCTTGAATCGCCAGTACTCCACTGCAGCTGTGGTGGCTGTGGTCCTAGCCGTAATTTTGCTTTACGCCCTCGGCTGGAAGACCGCAATCGGCTTCCTGGTCGGGGCCATCTTCTCGGCCGTCGCAGGCTACATCGGCATGAACGTCTCAGTTCGTGCCAATGTCCGCACCGCCGAAGCGGCTCGGGGAGGTCTAAAGCCATCTCTGAAGATCGCTTTCCAGTCCGGCTCGGTTACGGGTCTTTTAGTGGTCGGTTTGGGTCTCATCGGAGTGGCAGGCTTCTACGCCATTTTCCGAGACACCGTGGCTTTAATTGGCCTGGGTTTTGGCGCCTCGTTAATTTCAATTTTCGCTCGTTTAGGTGGAGGAATCTTTACCAAAGCAGCCGATGTTGGAGCCGACCTGGTTGGTAAAGTTGAGGCCGGAATCCCTGAAGATGATCCCAGAAACCCGGCCGTGATCGCCGACAATGTCGGCGACAATGTCGGCGACTGCGCCGGTATGGCTGCCGACCTTTTCGAAACCTACGCTGTAACCGCCGTAGCCGCCATCCTCTTGGGCTCATTGGTCTTTATAAGTTTTGAAAACGCCATTTTGTACCCGCTGGTTCTTGGCGGAACCGCTATTATAGCTTCAATCATCGGCACATTTTTCGTGAGCCTGGGTAAAAACAAGAGTATTATGGGTGCGCTTTACAAAGGCTTGGCCGCGGCCGGAATCATTTCAGCTGTCGCTTTTTACTTCGTGACCCAGTACTTTATGAAAGACAACGGCATTTACAGTGTTAATAACATTTTCTACGCTTCGCTTATTGGCTTGGTCGTTACCGCTTTTATGGTGCTGATTACCGAGTACTACACTTCCAAAAGTTACAATCCGGTCAAGTCCATCGCTCAATCTTCGACCACCGGTCATGGCACCAATATCATCACCGGTTTGGCTGTGTCAATGAAGGCTACCGCGCTTCCGGCTCTCGTCATCGGCGCCGGCATCCTTGGGGCTTACTCCTTTGCCGGCATTTACGGTATCGCTATCGCCGCTATGGCTATGTTGTCCATGGCTGGTATTATTGTAGCTATTGATTCCTTCGGACCGGTGGTCGACAACGCCGGAGGTATTGCTGAAATGGCCGAGCTGCCGGCCGATGTTCGAGTCCATACCGACGCTCTGGATAGCGTCGGTAACACCACCAAGGCCGTAACCAAGGGTTATGCCATTGCTTCAGCCGGTTTGGCCGCAGTGGTGCTTTTCAGCTCCTACACTCAAGAATTGTTAAATAATGGTAAAAGTTTAGTCTTCAACCTTTCCGATCCCTGGGTCATTGTCGGCCTGTTCATCGGCGGGATGATTCCTTATCTCTTTGCCTCCATGGCGATGCAGTCGGTTAGCAAGGCCGCCGGTGCTGTGGTAGTTGAAGTTCGACGTCAATTTAAGGAAATTAAGGGTATTATGACCGGCCAAGCTCAGCCGGACTACGGCAAAGCTGTCGACATCGTGACTAAAGCGGCTATCTCGGAGATGGTCGCCCCGGCCGTTTTGACCGTCGGCGCCGTACTCTTGGTTGGCTTCCTCTTGGGACCGGTCGCCTTGGGCGGTATGCTTGTCGGTGTTATTGTTACAGGCTTGTTTATTGCTGTTTCAATGACCTCTGGTGGTGGTGCTTGGGATAATGCTAAGAAGCTAATTGAAGACGGTGAATATGGTGGTAAAGGTAGTATTGCTCACGCTGCCGCTGTAACCGGTGACACAGTCGGCGATCCTTACAAAGACACCGCCGGCCCGGCTGTCAACCCGATGATCAAGGTCACCAACATCATCGCCTTGTTGATCGCCCCCATCCTGGCCAAGAATGAGCTTTCCTTGACTGTTAAACTGATCATCGGCGGAGTGGTGGTTTTGGCACTGATCGGATATTCCGTCTACACGAGCCACAAAAACAAGATCGTCTAGGCTTTGATGTGTCATTCCTGTCCCGTATCCAGGTACGGGATAAACTACAGCAGGAATCCAGATTTATTATTTTCTGCTCGGTCGGAATTGATCCTTCAATAATTAGTAGATTCTCACGCCTAAAGCGGGAATGACGATTGTATATGCAAAACACTTTATATCTAGTCGTAGATCGTTTCGAGGGGCACATGGCCGTGCTGAGGGGAGAAGGCGGCCTTGAAGTGGTTTACCCCAAGAAGAATTTGCCCAAAGAAGCCCGCGAGGGAAGTGTTGTAGTCTTGACCGCTCAAACGGACGAAGAGAACCGGAAAATGCGTGAGAAGACGGCCAAGGAGTTGCTGCGGGAGATTTTAGCCGGTTAGGTCGGCTTCCTGCTAAATTACAAATAGCTACACGAAAGTCCGAAATTACCGATAGGATTAGTGCTCAAAGACAGTCTTCACACGTCTAGCAAGACTGTCTTTGAGCACAAGTCGGATAATTATTTTTCACACCAAAAACCGCCAGAAAGGCGGTTTTTGCGTATGAGAAACAACTTTTGGCTTTATAAACTTTCTACTTTCAACTTATCTTAGGGGTTGGTCCGGGCCGCGATATACATCACGGGCCCGGATCCGGTTTTGCGCTTTGGGGATAGAAGAAGATTGATGTGATGAGGAGCCACCCGACGGTCTCGCTTTCGGGTGAGATCAGAGCCAATCCGGTGCGGACCGGCTCGATCTGGCATCCGGCGTAGTCGGGGTGGACGCTATGAGTGTTGGCCACAATCACCAGATTCATTCCGTCGTCACAGACAAAGAATGTTAATCTATCCTCCGGAAACGCGGAAACTTCGTGGAGATCCGGCTCCCTATCTCGGATTTCGGCCCGAACAGACATAAGCATAGTGTTACCCCTTTCTGCCAAGCGCGGCACTATAGTAGCACTTTCCTATTTTTTTTGCTAGTATTAGCGCACAGCAAAAGAACGATAACAGTCTTTTTTCGTTTTACAAAGACTACCATCCGGGACATTTGGGGATTAGGACTTGGGATTTATTTAGGTCAATTAGGTTGATTAGATCAATTAGAAATTATGGATAAAGGAACTTTATACATCGTCGCCACGCCCATAGGTAACTTGGGGGATATTACTCTCAGGGCTTTGGAGGTACTAAAATCGGTCGATATCATCGCTTGCGAGGACACTCGGGTCTCCGGCGTGCTTCTGAAGCATTACGGCATCAAAAAACCACTGGTTTCTTTTCATCAGCATTCGAGCCAATCGGTTATCAGCAGACTCGTCGACTCGCTGACTCGAGGGGAAAATGTTGCTTTCGTAACGGATGGTGGAACGCCGGGAGTCTCGGATCCGGGAGGCGTTTTGGTTGAGAGGGTTAGAGAGAATAATCACTGTCATCCTGAGAGAAACGAAGGATCCTCTCGCATGCAGCAGGATTCTTCGTCCGCCAGCAGGCGGACTCAGAATGACGTAATTAAGATTGTCCCTATCCCCGGACCTTCGGCGGTGACGGCGGCTGTTTCGGTCTCGGGAATGGTTGAAAAGGATTTTTACTTTGCCGGATTTTTGCCAAAGAAGAAAGGCCGGCAGACCGGGTTCAAAAAATTAGTCAAATTAAATGTTCCAATCGTTATCTACGAATCGGCTTTGAGACTGGAGAGAACCCTCAACGATATCAAAGCCTACTTTGGCGAAACCGCCAAGATTTTTATAGCTCGCGAGATAACCAAAATGTTTGAAGAGTACTGGAGCGGAAATATCAATTCGATATTAAAAGATCTCAAATCTCACCAGCTCAAGGGGGAAATAGTGCTAATAGTCAGAAATCGGTAGTCGGAAGTCAGGAGTCCTAGAGTCCTAAAGTCCAATAGTTCCAATAGTCCCGAAGTCGAGGATTATAAGACTTTTAAAATAAGTCACACTTTAATAACGATCGTTACTAAAGTGTGACTTATTTGTGTTTGTCATCACCGATCAGATTGGGGATCCACTTATTAGTGGAATTATTACCGGAACTCAATTGGAATCTGGATCCCGGGTCAAGCTCGGGTAACATTGGAGGGAGGAAACAATCAAATTCTCTGCTTGATTCTTATTAATAACTTTGACATTTTGAGGCTGCAACATATCGCATTATTTATTAGGATCCAAGTAGAACGAACGAACCCGCACGGTAAGGTGACCATGCGGGTTCGGAGATGGCGCGCGTACTACGCGTGCGGCTAGTGCCGACCGGCGTGGTGTCGCCTTGAGACACTCGAGTCTCGCCTGAGCTTGGCAGGCTGGGTGCCTGGCGGTTTGTCTTGTATCAACACCGGAAGCAGATGACGCAGCCCTTGCTGATGGGCAAAACCGACCACTCTGGACTTATGGACGCGCATTTTGCCCCCGTCGTCATCACCAACGGTGACGTGGGTATCGGAGGCGTCCACGGTCTCGGGAGCGTAGGCAGCATAGTTGCAGGCCCTTGCGCATAGGGTGTCTGCATCATCTGGGTGTGGTACTAGCGACATGCTTGTCCCTCCTGGGGAGAATACCAGCATACGGCTTGTTATTTTTATACTCCTTTTCGTTCCTCGGGTCAAGATATTGATGGTGACACCGGTATTTCACGTCATTCTGAGCCGCCCCTCGGAGGAGAAGAATCCAGGCAAAGCCGAGCCTAAAAGACTCTAGATCCTTCGGCTCGAAGACTCGCTCAGGATGACCAGAGGGAGGAGGTTGAAGTAAATTATTTATCTGGTAGAACCACCACTGGCTTGGTAAAATGGGGATATGAGAACAAAAATATTCACCATCGTTGCACTCCTATTTAGTCTGGCAATTCCGTTTTCAGCCAGAGCTCAGACTGCTGAGAACAAATTCAGTTTCAGCCAGAACTCTACCTGGCAACTTGCCGCAGATTCAAGTATTGCGGTCTCCACCGACCTGGAAGTTACTAATCTGACAGATAACTATTATGCCACCGCCTTTTCATTTTGGCTGCCCGCTGACCAGATCTCAAACGTGGCAGCTACCTATGACGACGGAACTGCGGTCGAAGTCAAACTGAACAATGACAAAAAACAGGTAAATGGGCTTAGTTACAATTATAAGCGGGTTGATCTTTCATTTGGCAAACAAATTGCCGGCAACGGCTCGGGTTTCACTATTCGCTTAAATTATCAAATGGCTGGGGCCTTGAAGCAAAAGGGGCAAACTTATGAATTGGTCTTGCCAAACTTTAGCGAGGGCTCGAACATTTCCGAATCGATCACTGTTAAATCGCCAAAGACTTTCGGCGCGGCTCACTTTCTGACCGACGATCCCTCAAAAAGCCGCTCTGATTCCGGTTTTAACTATTTCACTTTTTCCGATCAAAACCTGTCTCGGCGCCAGCAGATTATCGATTTCGGCGAAACCATGAGTCGGAGGCTGGATTTCAACTATCCTCTGGAGAACAGGGATATTTTACCCTCATTTTTCAAACTCTACCTGCCGATGGACAGCGGTCACCAATCCGTTTTTGTTAAATCGGTTGACCCGAAACCTTACTATATGGCCAAGTCAGGCGATAGCAACTTTATGTATTTTTTCGTTATGCCCGGTCAGACTGTCAATGTCAAGGCTGACGTCGAGATTTTGACCACCGGAGAGAAACTAGTCGCCGACCAAGGCGGCAAGATTGCCGATATCCCGTCGGAATTATCAAGTTATACTTCGGGTGCCAAGTATTGGGAGACGACCGATCCGACGATCCGCGCCAAGGCTTCCGACCTGATCAAACCTACCGACTCGGTCTATACAAATGCCAAAAGAGTCTACGATTTTGTGGTTTCGACTTTAGCTTACGATCAGGCGAAAATCAACGACAATGTCAGGGTCGGGGCAGCCGGGGTGCTAAAAAATCCGAGCTATGTGGTTTGTCAGGAGTACGCTGATTTATTTGTAACTTTACTTCGCGCCGGAGGAATCCCCGCTCGGGAATATTACGGGCTGACCGATTCCGATGAACTTAAAACTTCAGAGACGAACATTCTCCATGCCTGGGCGGATGTTTATATTCCCAAATACGGTTGGCTGATAGCCGATCCGACTTGGGGGGAGGCCGGAATCCAGTTTGGCAAGATGGCTTTTGACCACTTGGCTATTGATTTTGACACTGGCGAAGACTTCTCTCGACCGGTGGCCATGAGAAATCATCAAGCCTATGACTACGGAGCGCTTTACGTGGACAGCATTAAACTGACCGATACTGCGATAGTGGCTAGTGGCCAGAGCCTGCAATCTGCAGATGCCGGCAAGGTAAATTTATATGACAACAATCGCATTTATCTTTTGTGGGCGTTTGGCGGATTGTTGGCACTGATTATCGTTCTTACGATCATTTCTAAAATCAGGCGTCGCAGGTTGGATGATTCTTCATGAAGACATTCAAAGAGAAAGTGCTAAAGATTGTTTCCGGCATTCCCGCCGGATGAACTTTGAGCTACAAAGAAGTGGCCGAATCAGCGGGAAGCCCCAGAGCTTACCGGGCAGTTGGAAATATTTTGAATAAGAACTACGATCCGCGGATTCCCTGTCACCGAGTCATTCGATCAAACGGGAGTTTAGGGGGTTATAACAGGGGAGCCGGGGCGAAAAAGGCAAAACTAGAGGCTGAGTCAAAAAGTCAATAATCACGGTCCGTAGCCCAAAAGCCTAGCCTAAGAGGAGGTGTCAAGCTAACCCACGTCCGATGTGGGTTAGCTTGACACCTCGGGATAGTTGAAATATTTGAGGCTAAAAATTGTAAAAAAGGACAGGTGCAAAGCTTTAGTTTGAGAACACGATAAATCGTGGACTCAGTTATTTTGAGATCACGCTTTAGCGTGTTGGATTCCAGGCTAAAGCCTGGTCTCAAGAGAAACTGAAATAACCACTTGACGAGCAGATTATTTCGGCGTAAGCTTCAAACTAATAGTGGATGCAAACTACTCCATCCACTGCTACACGTTGGGACCTTGAAAGGAGGCCCCCATGAGACAAACGGCTTTGCTTCTCTGCATTGCAGTTTTGCTCGCAGTTGGTTCGGCTCTGGCTGCCCCGCCCAGTACGCTCGGTGGCACGCACGGCACGTACGCGACGACGGTCATCGCCACCCCCACCTTGATGATGTGGGCACCGGCGACGATCTCACTGCCCACTGCCACCGCGACGCAGGCCCCCAAGGACACCGCGGCCGCGGCGACTCTGACTCCGTGCGCATTCGCCCCTACCCCAACGGCTAGTGAGACGGGTATGGCGACGAGCGCGACGACAACCTGTGGAACGACAACCTTCACATCTGCTGAGATCGGCATTCAGACGGGCATCGGTATCGGCGCGAGCGACGGGCAATTCGGCTCGGTCGGCGCGCAGGACGGACGGTTCGTGGATAAGTATGCGAAGCTGGACGACGACGTGGGAACCGGCGCCGACGGCACCGGGCACACGACCCGCGTAGGCTGAGGCGGCTAGCCCACCCCTGGTAAGTCGGGGACCTGCGCGGTGAATGATCGTTGACTCCCGCTAAGCGGGAATGCCAACCGGCGAGCATCGGTGCCAGCATTGCACCACCGGTGACGGCGAGAAGAACAGGCGTGTTCCAAAGTGGGAACGGCGAAGAGCAGAAGCAGACGTATACGCGTCTGCTCTTCCGTTTTAAGAGGGCAAACAGGCTAAAGGGTGGACTCAAGATTGATTGAGTCCAAGCTTTAGCTTGTTAACAGCCTAAAGGCTGGGCTACATCAAAATTTGAGCTCGGGCGAGAGCCTGTTTATCTTTGAGGCTGGGTTTGATATAATCGAACTAACACTTACGTCATTCTGAACGAGGAACGAAGTGAAGAATCCCAAAATTGTCAAGTACAGCGTCTACATCATGACGAACAAAGTTAATTCTGTATTGTATGTTGGAGTTACGAATAATTTGACTAGGCGAGTATATGAACACAAACATAAATTGATCAAAGGTTTTACAAGCAAATACAATATCGACAAGTTAGTATATTTCGAACGGTTCAATAGTCCGTCAGAAGCTATCAAAGCAGAGAAAAAGATTAAAGGGTGGGTTAGAAGAAGGAAAATAGAATTAATTGAATCGATGAATCTCGAGTGGAGAGACTTGGCTGACCAACGACAGGATCCTTCGCTTCGCTCAGGATGACATTATGTCTAAAGTCTTTATCACAACTTCAATTCCGTACGTAAATGCCGAGCCGCATATCGGTTTTGCGATGGAGCTGGCGCAAGGGGACGCGCTGGCGCGGTATTACCGAGCAAAGCTTGGCGAAGATCAGGTTTTCTTTCTAAATGGCACGGACGAGCATGGCAGCAAAATTGATAAAAAAGCCAAAGAGACCGGGATTGAACCGCAGAAGTTTGTCGATAGGATCACCCAGAAATTCATCGATCTCGGAAAAGCACTCAATATCTCCAACGATGATTTTGTCCGAACCACCTCGGATCGGCATAAAAAGTCGGCCACAGATCTTTGGAGACGTTGCCAAAAAGACATTTACAAGAAAAATTACAAAGGACTCTATTGCTCCGGTTGCGAGGAGTTTAAGACCGAGAAGGAGCTCGTAGACGGTTTGTGCCCCGTTCACCGGACCAAGCCGGAGCCGGTGGAAGAGGAGAACTACTTTTTTGCCTTAAGTAAATACGCCCCGAAGCTCAGGGAGCTTATCGAGTCTGACGAGCTGAAGATTACCCCTGAGCTTCGCAAAAACGAGGTTTTGGGCTGGCTCAGGGAGGGTGTTCAGGACATCTCGGTTTCCAGAGAGAAGTTAAAACTTTCTTGGGGTATTCCGGTCCCCGGTGATCCCGACCAAGTAATGTACGTCTGGGTCGATGCTCTCTCTAACTATATCACCGGTGCGGGGTTTCCCGACAGCCACGAAAAATGGTGGAACGAAGAAACGCTGAAAATTCATGTCGTCGGCAAAGACATCTTGCGCTTCCACGCTATCATCTGGCCCGGGCTGCTGCTCTCGGCCGGACTTCCTTTACCCAATATTATCTACGCCCACGGCCATATCACTTCGGATAACCAAAAGATGTCCAAATCTCTGGGCAATGTGATCGATCCATTTTCATTGATCCAAAAATACGGCGCCGATGCGGTTCGCTATTACCTTTTGGCCAAGATACCCTGGGACGACGACGGTGATTTTTCGTCGGATAAATTTCAAGCAGTTTACAAGGGGGAACTCAGTGACAACTGGGGGAATTTGTTGAACAGGCTGGTGGTTTTAGGAGGAAAGTCAAAATCTCAAATCTCAGATCTCAAATCTCAAAATATCGGAAGTAATCCGGAATTAGCAGGATTTCGTTTCAACAATTTCATCGAAAAACAGATCACAGAATTGGCTCGGATCAACAGAGAGATAAATGAGACTGAGCCTTGGAAATTGATAACATCGGAACCAGACAAGGCCAAGAAAATTATCGAAAAATGGCTTCAGGATTATTATCAAATCAGTCAGGAATTGTCCTTTGTCGCGCCGCGGAGTTTTGAAAAAGTTGAAAAAGCTTACTCGACGGGGCAGGCGGTGCAGCTGTTCCCGCGGGTTGAATGGTAGATGAGATTTAGTACACATATCCACAAATCAGTCAAATAACTAAGCGATGACAGTCTTTCAGGGCAGTAAAGACTGTCATCGGACGCAAATAACCTAATGATCAAACTCGCTTCTTTGTTTGAAGTTTAGAAATTGGTTATTCGCAAAAAGGACTGGCCCAACTTCGCTTTAAGCTTTGCCGGGCAGAAATACTTCGTATTTTTGGAGGGAAATGTTAGAAACCATCATCGCTTCAATCGGCTACGCCGGCGGAGTAATTGTAGACAAAATAATCCTATCAATCTACTCAATCCCTGTCCGGCGTTTCATACCATGGCTGTTTATTTGGTTAGCCATTATCACCGTTTTTGCCGTCTATGTTTTTCACGGTAGCTTTAACCTAGAGGCGCTTAAACTAAACAATCTGATCCTATTTGCGGCGATGATTGTAGTCGCCTTTGTCTGGAACCTTTTTTATTACGAGGGTATCCAGAGAGTCGAGGTACATGAGTTTGAACTGGTGATGCTTTTCGGACCGCTGGCCACCATTATATTGGCCGAGATCTTTCTGCCTTCGGAGCGGTCGATTACCACTTTCGCGGCCGGCCTCATCGCTTCTTCGGCGCTGGTTTTAGCGAGGGTCGAAAAAAAGCACCTGCGTCTGTCGCCGTATTGGAAACAGCTGTTTGCGGCCACATTTTTAATAGCGCTGGAATCAATATTACTCAAGAAATTATTGGTCATCTACGATCCGACCACGCTTTATCTACTGCGTACCTTTATCCTGGCGATAGCTTTTTTAATAGCTTTTCGACCGAAACTTTTGCAGGTGCCCAAAAGTGTTTTTGCCCTGACTATTGCCAGCGCTTTTTTCGGGGTGGTCCAAATGGTCTTAAAGTTTTACGGCTTCCAAAATATCGGAGTAGTCGAGACGACCCTGATCCTTATTTTAGGTCCGGTGTTGGTCTATTTTCTCTCCAGCTTTTTTCTTAAAGAGAAGCTTCGAGCCAAAACTGGGATTTCCGCTCTTGTAGTCATCGCCTGCGTGGTGTACGTTGTGGTTACTAACGGCCAAGGCCATTAGTAAATCCTAAATCCTAGATGCTATCTTTGATATAAAAGCGTACACCCCTTACTTCCGTTCTTTCGTGGTAACAACCCTGCAATAACATATACTGTTAAGAACTAATAAGTTATTGAAAGGTAATTGCCATGAAAAAGGAAG
>JAKAMI010000039.1 GCA_021812945.1 bacterium | reverse complement strand
CCGATCTGGATGTCGCCATCATTTCACTCGATACCATCTCCGCCAATTTCAAGTCTGGCGATAAGGTTACTATTGAAAAATTGATTGAGAAAAAGCTGGCCAAAAAGGGCGACTCGGTCAAAGTTCTAAACAACGGCAAACTAACCGTCTCTATCACTTTCGAGGTTCCTTGCTCGAAGAGCCTGCAAACCGAAGAACCGGAGAAAGAAATTAAGAAAACCGGAAGCAATCAATCCGAGATTGCTTCCAAGGGTCCAAGAGAATCCGCAACTTCAGCTTTAGCTTCCAGGGAGGCAAAAGAAGTAGCAGGTGACAAAGATGACAATATGAAAACTGATAAATCTGCGAAAACCGAAGCCAAATCAATGACCAAGACGACCACCAAATCAAAATCTACTCCGAAAACCCCGACCAAGAAATCTACAAAATCTACTAAAGAATCAAAATAAATTTCTTGAAATATGAGCGTCTTAAAAATAACCCTAGTTTTTCCGGGTTATTTTTATATTCTCCCCAATCATTAATACCAAACCATGGACTCAAAGAAAACGGACTCAAAAATTTAGTAGCCTATTCGGCTATTTTTTGCTATCATTGTAAATATGAAACATATGAAACCAAAAGTGAAGATTATTTTCCCGGGCTATGAATCGGCTGAGAATAACGGCCGATCGTGTTCCAATGTGGTTTTGATCCGAACGGATGACCGTAACATCATCGTTGACCCGGGGACACTGCCAAGTCAGGAAATCCTGATCGAGAAATTGAAGCAAGAAAAGTTATCGGTCGCAGATATTGATATAGTTTTCTTGACCCATAGCCACATCGACCATACTAGAAATGTCGGAATGTTCGCGATAGCAAAAGTACTCGATTTCTGGGGTTGGTGGGATGGAGACTTGTCGTCCGAATATCAAAACAGTGACCTGGAATACATCATACTTTATCATACGCCAGGACATAGTTATGATGGCGTCACACTATTGGTCGATTCGGAAGATGGGAAGATAGCGATTTGCGGGGATGTATTCTGGAAAAAAGATTATCCCAAAAAAGATCCTTTTGCGACAGATTTAAAAGCGCTTAAAAAGAGTCGGAAAAAAGTACTGAAGATGGCAGATTTTGTCATCCCGGGACATGGAGAGATGTTTAGTACCAAGTAGGATGGGTGTTGGCTGAAATTTATCTCAAATCTGGATCTCGGATCCCATCACTCGCTGACCCGCTCAGAATGACACAATTATGAAAGTCCGATTATTAAACAATATATCTATGGAAAAAATGCCGGAGATCTCAAAAAGAGGGGAACAATCGCCGTTTTCGCCAATTCGTAAATTGGTCGATTTTGCCGACGAAGCCAAGGCGAAAGGGGTAAAAGTATATCACCTCAACATCGGTCAGCCAGACTTTAAGGTTCCCCCGAAAATCCGGGAAGAGATCAAAAAAATATCGAGTGTTGACTATCTGCCTTACGCCAATTCACAGGGAGAAAAAGAGTTGCTTTTGGCTTGGCAAAAATATTTGCAAGATATCGACATCCAAGTTGAGACCAAGGATATTGCTATCACTACCGGAGGGTCGGAAGCTTTGATAATGACAATGGCTGCCATCTGCGATCCGGGGGACGAGATCATAGTTTTCGAACCATACTATGCCAACTACTTTGGTTTCGCCAACTTGGTTTCGGTCGAGGTGGTGCCGGTGGAATTGGACTCCAAAAACGGCTACCATTTACCATCCGAGGAAATAATAAGATCAAAAATATCTTCAAGAACTAGAGCGATTTTTATCACCAACCCAAACAATCCGACCGGTACAGTATTTACCAAATCGGAAATTGAATTGATTATTAAAATCGCCAAAGAAAATAATCTCTTTGTCGTTAGCGACGAGGCCTATCTTGGTATCACATTTGATCATACTACGTCATACAGTATCTTACACATCATCCCGGAAACAGATATTAAAAGAGCGATAGTGGTTGACAGTCTGTCTAAAAGATTAAACGTCTGCGGGGCGCGGATTGGAGCGATCGTGTCCAAAAACGAAGAAGTAATGAGCGTGGTCAACCGGCAAGCTCAGGCCAGATTATCGACTAGCACCATCGAGCAGCGAATAGTCGCACCGCAACTTAAGGATTGCCTATCATATATTGAAGAAATTGCCGAGCGATACCAAAACCGTCGAGATGCCTTCATCGGCCCACTTGAGAAAGAATTAAATATTAAAATCCACAGACCCGAAGGGGCGTTTTATACTATGGTCGAACTACCGGTCAAAGATGCTGACGAATTTGCCAAATGGCTTCTAACCGATTTCCGAGAAAACGGCGAGACGGTAATGGTGGCGCCGGGTTCCGGTTTTTACGCCACACCCGGCAGAGGCAAAAACGAGATCCGCGTGGCGTATGTTTTAAAAGAAGAAGATCTCGAAAAAGCCGCAATCCTTCTGGCCAAAGGGGCAAAAGCGTATCAAAAAATCAGTCGTTGACAAAGTGTGGTATACTGTAAGTAGTCGATCATTAAACAAGGAGAAATATGAAAGCCAAAGACTTTTTGGTCGGGGCAGCGGTTGGTGCGGTGGCCGGAGCTATCGCCGGGGTTTTGTTTGCGCCTAAGTCCGGCAAAGAAACCCGAGAAGACATTGCCAAGTTTTATCATGAGATGAAGGATAGGATCGCCGAGGATCTGGCCAAAGCCGGTGACTTTTCTAGGGAAACCTACAAAAAAGTGGTCAAAAATGTAGTCTCAGGCTACGAAAAAGCCAAGAAAATCTCTGCCGACGAAGCGGTCGAGGCCATCGACAAACTGGAAGCCGGCTTTGACACTGTCAAGAAAAAAATCGCAGAATCAAAGAAATAGGTCTTTTTGATAAAAAAATAGATCAGGCCTTAAGAGCTTGGTCTATTTTTTTGTTTCCGTCTGAGCGTCGGAATCGGGTGACTAAAACAAAGAGCTATCAACGTCGTTTTGGCTGAGGGTTGTATCAATAGTGTCCATGTTGCTACTGTCCAAATCGGTGCCGGCGGCTTGCAAGTCTGAATTGTTTTGAATCGCGGGAATATCAGAAGATGTATTTCCAGCCGTTGAGGAGGTTGTAGTTTCGGTTCCGGCGGTTTGTCTTGCCGAGTTGGCAAACTTAACGTACCAGATTCCGCCCGCGGCGATGATTACGATGATGGCCGAAACGATAACCCAGCTGATCCCGCCACCGGGTTTAGTTTGATTTTTCCGTTCTTGGGGTGTGTTTTCACTCATTTTATCTCCTTGGTGAGTATTGATTGTTCGAATTTGAGTTATTCCTTACCAACGGCAGTGCGTACCGCCACGATTAGATTTTTAATAGCGGTTCGGTAATCTTTCAAGTCCTGTTTGACTGTCTGCATATCGGTTCGAAACTGAGTCAGTTGAGCCTTGGGATCGTCGCTGGCGCAGTTGAAGGCTGCGGCGTCGGCGTCAGCCTTATCCAGAGCCGTTTTCGCTGCATTTTTCTTTGCTGTAATATCTGCGACTAGGGCGTCATAATTTGCCACGGTTTTACCGGACGGTAAAACTTTGTTTGTGTAATACTTTTCAACCCTGGCGGCGATGCCGTCAAAGTTGGTTGTCATGTTTTTCACCAGCTTAGTTAGCTGGGTACTTCTTTTTTGAATGGCAGCCTCTCTATTCTGGCAAACCTTAAGCTTGGCCTCGGTCAGTCTTGCGGAAGTTACTGATTGTCCGACCGTGGCTGCCATCCTATTGTTTGGGGTAGCGTAACTTACAACCGGAACGGCAAAAAGCGTCGCGGTGGCGGATACTAGGAGGATTTTTGATAAGATTCTCATAATTTCCTTTCGTTTAATTACAAGTACATTGTATCAAGGTTCGGCCTCTTTGCAATCTTTTAGTTTTTTCTCACCGCAAAAATTGTATGCCGCTTAATCTCTTTATCTAAAAAATAGTAATCTCGGATAACAAAAGCCGGCGGTACGAACCGCCGGCTGTGATGGTAGATTTCGGGGTTTTAGAACCCGATAACCTCGATTTTATCAAGTTCACCCTTCTCAATGGCTTCGAAAACTTCCGCCAGTTGTCTTAGCCAGATCCTTTTCTTCTCGACTCTGGCCTCGGTTGTCAGCATGTAAAGCTTATCGTAACCGTTGTAAGCCGCAAGCAGCATCACGTCGCCGTTGACGTGGCAGAGCACACCGCCGATGTTATCTACGGGAACGATGGCTCTGGCGCTTATGCCATGATCGTCGAGAAGGTCTTGGACCAGAGCCTGATTTTGCTCCAACACATTTCTGGCAAGTTGTCTCTGAGCAAGTGTGCTCGTCACTCTACCCATGGGGCCGAACTTGACGGGGTAGCCAGCTTGTTCAAAGGCTTTGTTAATTTGCTCTCCGCCGCCAATGCAAATGGCGACATAGTAGGCCTTTGTCAGTTCACGCAGCCACAAAATGACGGCGGGGTTATCAAGCAGGTTGCCGGACAATTTGACGAATGCGTTTGGTTTGGCCATAGAGCCAATCTCCTTTTGTCGTGAGTAAGACGATTTTGTGCACATCATCCAGATGCGATCACATCTTTCCCACTGCTCTTTTGTGCGATTACCGCGGATACACTCCGGAGCTGCTGTTTTTGCCCTTTCTGTGAACCCGAACCTTCTGTAGTAATTTTTCAGGCTTGGGTCGCATGTCAGAATGGCCGCTTTGCGGTCATCTCGCTGCCAACACATTTTAAGTCGGTTGGTAACGGCTGCCATGCCGTGGCGTTCTCCCTTGCCTTCTTTCCTTGAGACAACCGATCTAACGGTATGGAAAATCTCGCTTTCATGACATTCCGCATATGCCATGACTTGGCCCTGGAAGATGACAGCGTAGCCATCTTCCGACTTCAGCGCCTCTAAGATGCTATCGAGCGACCTTCTAAGGAGTAGCCCCGTGATTGCTTGGCTCTCAATCAAATCGACGACTTGCCTCGCAACTTCTTCTTTTGACAACTGGTCTGATCCAATCATGGCAAAAACCTCCCGTGCTATTGATAAAAAAATAGCCTCGCATGGGCTACTTTTCTTTGCTTACCGGTTATTTGGGCCAAGTATTATCCACAAAAAAAGTAGCCTGCGAGAGCGGTTAGGGTACGGATTTTTTTGCTAGAAAATACCTGTTCCAAATAACACATAGTAAGAAAAATAAAAAAACAGCTCTCGGGCTGCATTAAATTTACAAAAACCTAAAACAACCCAAGATTATCGGGCGTCTCGACGGTTGCTTTGTAAAGAGTTATTTTCCATTGGTTCAATTTTGATTTTAACACAAAAAACATCATAAACCAAGACATCGCAACGTCTACCCGCAAATGCGACTTTTGCTAACTTTCTTGTTTTTATTGTACCACGTCTTGAACTGGGCCGGTGTCATCAGGTCTGGTAAACCCATGTGCCAGCGCTCGTTAATAAAGTGCTG
>JAKAMI010000012.1 GCA_021812945.1 bacterium | reverse complement strand
TTTATCGCTTTTATCAGATTGGAAAAGTGCAAGATCGAACACAAGATCAGCTGGTACGAACAGAAAGCTCAGTTTGCTCGGTGGTCGACAAAACATTATTTAAGTTTGGCAAACGCGTAAGTCCTAATTTGATTTTTGATATTTTTCTAGTACCCGGTGTTTCGCAGAAGCTGGGTCACGCTGTCGGCCGCCTCGTCAAGGGCTTGTTGACTGGTTAGGGTTTTGGCAATTACTTTATTGATCGCGTCAACGAAAACGGCATCAAACTTGACTGGGAATCGGGATTTGGTCGAGAGGCTGGTCGCGGTATCGGTTTGAAGCCTGTCGATGTTTGAAGCATTTTGACGGTCGGTGATCACCAAGTTGGTATTGCCTTTGTTGAGTTTGGACCCCGGGCGCTTGGTGGCGGAGGTGTAAACCGATTGGTCCAGGGTGGTAGCGTATTTGATGAAATTCCAGGCGTTAGCTTGGTTTTTGCTGGCTGTCGGTACCGTCATCATATTAAACTTAGCAAAGTCGACAATGTCCTGATTGGAGGAACTCAAGATCTGGGGCATAGGCCATTGGCGATATTTGAGAGTCGGAAAACGCTGTTTCAAATAGTCGGAATATGACTGGTAGCCGATGATAGCCATGGCATTTCCAGCGACAAAAGCATCGCTGGAGCTTGCGCCCGAGCCTGAAAAGTCGTAGTTCGGATCGGCAGGCCTGGTGAAGCTGGTGTAAAAATCCAGCGCTTTGGTCGCCGGCACTACCTGCTCTCCGGAAGCTTTACTCACCGGCAGATTGAAAATAGCCGTTTGTCCGTCGTCGCTAAAAAGCTTACTCTTGTTTTGGAGAAATAGAGCGTAGAGAATATCCGAAGAACTCAGGGTATTTGTGCCGCCGCCAGTCGCCAGAAAAGACCGGCTGATAGTAGAGCCGTTTTTAACGGTAAAAGCTTTGTCTAGAGCCACAATGTCGTCCCAGAAGAGCGGTCCTTTGCCGGCTAAGGTGTCGATCTGTTTCCGGTAGTCCTTATTGTTTTTATTGGCGTTGTCGAAATCGATCAGCGCCTGATCGAACTGAGGACCGTTATAAAAAATTCTCAAGGTGTCGACAGTTGGAGTCAAGCCGTATATTTTACCAGCTATAGTTCCGGCGGTCAGAGCCGAAGGATAGAAAAAATCTTTCGCCTGTATCTTGGAAAGGGCGTCCTTGCCGGGTTTGGATTCGGTGAAGGGGACCAGCTTGTCCGCATGACGGGTCAGCCAATCGTTGGGGATAGTCCAGACATCCGGTCCCTGACCCGCGGCAATGGCGTTTAGGCTATCGAGTTCGTAGTTGTTATCGAAAGCCTTTTGGACATAATTGACCTGAACATCTTTGAATTGGTTATTATAGTCTTTGATGATAGGCTTGAATACGTCCGGGTCGTCAAACCCCCACACCGTGACAACCTTAGCGGCGGCAGTCGGGGCTTTACTGCACCCGGCTCCCGTTCCTAGAAACACCAGGGCGCCGGCCAGAATGACAGTACCAAGCTTCTTGCATTTAGCGAACATTTTCCTCCTCCACTTTAGCCCCATTCACAAATCTGCAGTGTGTCTCCCCTTCGCAAATATACAAATCCAACAAAAGTACAAAATAGCTAGTAGGCGTTAAGAACTCTACGGAAATTTGCACCAGTGCTTGCAAAGTTGACCAAAATACCAAGTTTCAAACTACTAGATCTGAGATACGAGTGTAGCTGTTCAATGTCTCGTTTGTGAAAATGATCTCCGACCTTAAGTTCTAATACGATTCTGCCTAGAACCAGAAAATCAAAAAACCTTTTGTCAATAATTTTATCACCAATTTTAACAGACAGGTAAAACTGTTCCTTGAACTCAATATTCTTCAACTTAAAAACTTCGGCTAACGCAGTTTGATATGTTTTTTCTCGATGACCAGCTCCCAATTGATTAAAAACTTTAAAGCAACAACCAACAATCTTATAACTTTCCTCCTTGTAGATAACTTTGTCTTCGCCCATTTGTACTTTTGTTGGATTTGTATATTTGCGAAGGAGCTGAGGCTAGAGTTTTGACGCGACGTCTTTGATGAACCGCCCGAACTCTCCGTTGATGTCGGGTCGTTTTAAAGCCATCTCAACATTGGTTTTCAAATATTCGGTAATATTGCCGCAGTCATAATACTTGCCGCCCTTGATCTCCATGGCATAGGCGGCATTTCCATGCTCTCTCAGCACATTTACTCCGTCTAGGTAGACAAGCTCTTTGCCGGCTTCCGGTTTGTATTCTTCAAGTGCCTTGAATATCTCTGGAGGAAAGACGAATCCCGAAACTACCGCCAAATCTGACGGCGCATTTTCCGGTCCGGGTTTTTCTATCAACTTTTCGACTTTTATGATCCCGTCTTTAACCTCCTCGCCTTGAGCGTAACCGTAGCGCTTGGTATCTTCAGGTTTTGAGGTGCGAATACCCCCGAGAATCGTCGAGCCGAACTCTTCGTAGGCGGCGATCAGTTGTCTGGTCCTGGAGGGCTCGGCTTTGATGAAATCGTCGGCCCAAAGGACAATAAATGGCTCGTCTCCAACCACATTTTTTGCGGTAAGGATCGCTCCGCCGTTGCCGTTCATCTCTTTCTGGCGGACATAGACAAACTCGGCCATGCCGGAAATGTCGCGGATCATCTTGAGATATTCCGTTTTGCCGGATTTTTCGAGCTGATTCTCGAGCTCTAAGTGCCGGTCAAAATGATCCTCGATCGCTCGCTTATGCCAGCCGGTGACCAAAATTATTTGCTCAATCCCCGCTTCTACCAGCTCCTCTACCACGTACTGAATTACCGGTTTATCGACTATCGGCAACATTTCCTTGGGCATGGCTTTTGAGGCAGGCAAAAACCTGGTCCCATACCCCGCGGCTGGCACCACGGCTTTACGGATTCTTGACATTTTCCACCTCGCGAATCTACAAATAAAGCGAAAATACAAATCGACTGAGTGCCCCATTTGTACTTTTGTCAAATTTGTAGATTTGCGTATGGGGAGACTACGCCTCCGTTATTTTGACCGACTTGGCCTTGGATTTGGCGTCTTTGGGAATGGTTACGATCAGCAAGCCGTCTTTGAGGTTAGCTTTGACGTTGTTCGGATCTATGGGGGTGGGTAAAATGTAGTTTCTGGAGAACGGGCCCCAGTAACACTCTTGGATAAAATAATGGTCATCACTAGAAATATGGGGTGATCGGCGCGTACCCTTGATAGTAACCATCTCGGAGTTTATAGCAATGTCGATGTCGGTTTTCTTAACCCCGGCGATAGGAGCGACGAGAATAATTTCGTCATCGCTTTCCATTACATCAATAGCCAGCTGACCGTCGTCATCTTCCTCCAGCCAGCTTTGATCTATGTCTTTCTTCTCTGCATCGGCCATTGCCCCTCCGTTGTCTTTTTTCCTGAAAAGGATATTCTGAATATAATTATAGATTCATCAGTTTTTTAAGTCAAGACAATGGGTGAGACAAAATCATTGAAAACGCCATTTTGGCGTCCATTTATCAAGAATATCGGATGGGAAGTAACCGAAGCCTATTTTCCGTCCTTTTGCGTCAATTGTCTGGCCGGCTTGGATATTGACGATAAATACTTATGTAAAAATTGCCAAAATCAGATTGAAATCGTCGGAACGCGGACTTGTATCCGCTGCGGCAAAATTACTAAGCTCGGGCAATATTGTTCGGGTTGTAGGCCGGATATGCGCCTTCGCGGAATCATATATTTATCAAGCTACGACGGACCCGTCAAGGAACTAATTCATTGGTTCAAATACGATAAAATGTTGGGGATCGGGCAGGTATTGTTCGAGATAATCATTAACAATCTGCCCGAGTCACTATTTGACAAGTTCGACCTTATCACTTCGGTCCCGCTTCACTGGGAGAAAAAGCTGGAAAGAGGGTTCAATCAATCAGAAATAATAGCCAAAAAATTGTCAAAGCGGGCGGGAAAACCTTATGCTGAAATGTTGAAACGAGTCAAGGATACCAAGTCGCAGATGAAACTCAAAAGATCGCAGAGATTAACGAACCTCGAGGGAGCGTTTTGTCTAGGTAAAAATATGGAAATTATTGGCAAAAATATTTTAATTATTGACGATGTTGCTACTACCGGTGCCACGCTCGAGGAATGCGGTAAAGTTCTCAAGGCCGCCGGCGCCCGCGAGGTCTGGGGTCTGGTGGTGGCCCACGGAAAATAACGATAACCTAATTGAATATCGAGCGTATTTTTGATAAGATAATATTCATTGGAGAGGTCGCATAGTGGTTGAGTGCACCGGTCTTGAAAACCGGAAGGCCTGCAAGGGTCTCGCGAGTTCGAATCTCGCCCTCTCCGCCAAAATTTGTTAGTATTAAGTCACGGAAGGGTCGCATAGTCGGTCTAGTGCGCCTCACTGCTAACGAGGTAACCCGCAAGGGTTCGCGGGTTCGAATCCCGCCCCTTCCGCCAGTTGTTTTGCGAATGATTCGTACTTTCGTGATTTATTCGTAGATAAGTAAGGAAACCGCTTTGCGGTTTGGAGGGGAGATGGCTGAAGAAAAAGCAGACAAAGCAGAAGACAGTAAGGAGAAAAGGAAAATAGACCCTAGCGAGTCGCCGGTCTTTGTTTGGGACGCACAAGAGTTCAGTGTTTATCAAAAGGGCGGCTCATGGACATTGATAATTATAGTTGTCGCTCTTGCTCTTATCGGCACCTTTTACTTCATTAAAAACTGGACCGGAATAGTGTTGGTGGTAGCGGCTGTCGCGGCTTTGATCAGCCAGGGGGGCGCCAAGCCGAAGACGGTCAAATGCGCCATTTTTGACGGCGGAGTCGTCATTAACAACAAACCTTACAATTTCGGTGAACTAAAAGCTTTCTGGCTTTTAGCCAGTCCGCACCTCATGGTTCGATTCGAAAAAGCCTCCAGATTCTCGGTTCCGGTAACTATGCCGCTCGGAGAAAGAACCGATCCGGAACAGGTCAGATTGTTTCTCTTGAAACGATTGCCGGAGCACGAAGACCGCGGCGAAGACGTCTCGGATCGGATCAGCCGATGGATGCGCTTTTAGGCGCATCCCCTCGCGAATATACAAATCTAACAAAAGTACAAAATATTCTAATTGAATAGTGACCCCCACTGATCAATTCCACTGATCAAAGCCGATCGGTTCCAAATCTGTGGAGTAGATCTGTGGCGGTCGCGGTTCAAATTATTTTATGCCCGCGTAGCTCAGTGGATAGAGCACCAGCTTGCGGAGCTGGGGGCCACAGGTTCAAGTCCTGTCGCGGGTACCAAAGCTTAATTTTTAAGTATCAGTTTTCAAATCGATTCGGATGCCAACGGCTAAAAAACTGAACAATGGATTAACCTATATCCCCATCGAAAAACCCGCCTCAAAAACCGCGGCGGTTTTGCTGCTGGTCAAGGTCGGTTCAAACTACGAAACGCCGGAAACCTATGGCGGCGCGCATCTGCTGGAGCATCTGGTTTTTAAAGGGACTAAAAGCTTCAGCGATTCTCAGAAGATCGGGGAGTATCTCGACGAGGTCGGCGGAGACTACAACGCTTTCACCGGCAAAGAGATGACCGGTTATCATGCCGTAGTCGAAAAAGCCCACATTGGCCGAGCCCTAAAGGTGATGTTTGAACTTGCCAACCGCCCGCTCTTGCGTCAAGAAGATTTTGATTCGGAGAAGAAAGTCATTATCGAAGAGATCAAGCTCCACGAAGACATCCCGATGCACCTAGCCGGCGATATTTTCTTTCAGGCCATGTTCCCAAATCAACCGATAGCTCACAACATTGCCGGCACCAGAAAGTCTGTTGAGAGGTTTAAGTATCAAGATTTTGTAAATTTTTACCAAAGCCACTATCGCGCCGAGAAAATGATTCTGGCGGTCTCGGCCGACAAAGACACGCTGAAAAATCTGGACCTTATGGATTATCAAAAGATTCGGGGCGGCGCCAAGATGTCAGAGATTTCGTCATCCAAGGTTTCAAAAGACAGTGCTAGAATAGAAATAGCTGAGAGAAAAATCGAACAAGCCAACCTGATTTTAGGCTTCTTGGGGCCGTCCTACTCATCAAAAGATCGTTTAAAGATGAGTCTTTTAACTTCCGTTTTGGGCGGTATGATGAGCAGCCGGATGTTTATTGAGGTCCGCGAGAAACAGCACCTGTGCTACAACATTCGATCCGATATGGATTTTTATCAGGATCTCAGCCTTCTTTCGACCGAAGCCGGAGTCAAGACGGAGAACCTGTATCGCGCGATTCGGGCGATCTTATATGAGTATCAAAAGATCAAATCCAAGGGAATTTCTAAGGCCGAGCTTGCAAAAGGCCGGGATAACCTCAAGGGACGACTGGCAATCGGTTTGGATAGCAGCGAAGCTCTAGCATCATTTTATGGCCGGCAGTGGATTCTGTCCGGGAATTTGGCAGGTTTGGATTCCATTTACCGAGAAATTGATTCGGTAACTCAAGCTGATATACTGGAAATAGCCAAAAAATATTTCAGTCGGGAAACGCTATCGATCGCCGTCATTTCACCGAAAGCCGATAAGGCAAAAGTGTCGGTCGAGTTAAATAAATTCAGATAATTACTCTCCTTTTGTCATCCCGGACTTGATCCGGGATCCAGATTTATTCTACGTCTGGATCCCTGCTTTCGCAGGGATGACAGAGAGAGGCAGGAATCGCCAATTTAAGTATTGTAAATATCATTATCATTAAAATCATCAAATAACCGTTCTTTTAGCTTATTAAGGAGATTATGCGTCAAGACCACATTGAAAAAACTCTGGTTCTTATCAAACCGGATGGGCTCAAGAGGGGGCTGATAGGCAAGATTATAAGCCGTTTTGAGGATGCGGGGCTAAAAATCGTCGGGATGAAAATGAAGCACGCCGACGAAGAGTTTGCCAGAAAACATTACACCGAAGATATTACCCTCCGTCGAGGTGAGAAAGTGCGGAGTTTGTTGGTGGACTACATTAGCGCCAGCCCGGTAGTGGCCATGGCTATCGAAGGCGTCGGGGCGGTTGAGATTGTGCGCAAGATCGTCGGCGAGACCGAGCCGAGAAAAGCCTTGCCGGGCACCATTCGCGGCGACTTTCAGCATATTTCTTACGACTATGCCAATGATCCCGACATCGACATCGTGGTTAAAAATCTGATTCACGCCTCCGCCGACAAGAAAGACGCGGAAAATGAACTAAAGCTATGGTTTAGCGATTCCGAACTCTACGACTACAGAACGGTACACGAACTGGAAATTTTAGAATAGTTGGACAGCTGTTCAGCTGGACAGAATACAGTTTCCTTCCCCGGCTGTCGAGCTGTTTCGCTGTATAGCTTGGTACTATCATGTCTAATCTTTTCCCTTATCTTCTTCCCTTTCTAGCCGCTTTGGTTCTAAGTTACGGTTTGTCCTTTGTGGTTGATAAGATCGCCGTCCAATACAAGCTGATGCCAAACGTGCGGGGCAGAGACAGCCATCGCCGACCGCTTCCTCGTATCGGGGGGTTGGCCATCTTTGCCTCATTTTTGGTTGTCTCGCTGATCTGGTTCTTGGTGATTGACCGCGATTTTCATTTTACTAGAATGACCATTCTGGGCGTCGACCGGCGGCTTTTTGGAATCTGGCTGGCGGCCTTCATTATCTGCGCAACGATGCTAATCGACGACCTCAAGGGGCTCTCGGCGCCGGTTAAGCTTACAGCTCAGATCGGGGCGGCTCTGATTATCATCGCCTCCGGCGTCGGGATCGATTTCATCTCCAACCCCTTCGGCCAGCCCTTGAATCTCAACAGCATTTATGTTCCGATCTTTAGCTACCACGGTTTGGTTTACCATTTCTCGCTACTCTCAGATCTTTTGACACTTGTTTGGCTGGTCGGAATGATGAATGTAATAAACTTCATCGACGGTATCGACGGTCTGGCCGCCGGCACCTCGGGTATAGCGGCTGTCACCATTTTGTTATTGTCAATATCGATCGGTCAGCCGGCGGTGGCGCTTTTAGCAGTCATCCTGGCCGGTGCTGCTTTGGGATTTTTGCCTCTAAACTTTCACCCGGCCAAGATTTTTATGGGGGATTCGGGCAGTATGTTTTTAGGGTTGATGTTGGGAGTCTTGCCCCTGATCTCCGGAGGCAAGTTGGCCACGGCCTTTTTGGTACTGGGTTTTCCCATTGTCGATGGATTGGTGGTGGCTGGCAGCAGGCTTTTGCGAGGCAAAAATCCCATGACTTCTCCGGATAAAACGCATCTGCATCACCGTTTCATCGCCGCCGGCTTCTCGGTTCGCCAAGCCGTTTTATCAATGTATGTTATCGCTGCCCTCTTCGGCTGGGTGGCGCTCCGATCTTCCACCAAAACCAAGCTGGAAGCAGGAGCGGGGTTAGTGCTATTGTTGGTGGTGATGATCTTTGTGCTTGCTAAGTTAAAAGTCAAAAGTCAAAAGTTGTAATTTCAATTTAAAACTTTTTAATTATTACTTGCAATTTTGACTTATGAATTTTAACTTTTGATTTATGGCTTCTAAGGGTTGCGCCAAAGTGTTTTTTATCGTCATCATTGTCCTGCTGGCCATCGGCATGGTTGTGCCGCTATTGGCTGGCCTTGTCCGCTAACCCTTCGCGAATCTACAAATCCAACAAAAGTACAAATATAACGAGGAGCCCATTTGTATTTTCGCTGAATTTGTAGATTTGCGAGTACTGGAAATTGCGAGGGAGCCGTGGAACAGTTTGAGGGCCAAAGGCCAGACGAGACAATCGAGGCGGTGGTTCGGACTCATCCGATGAGATTTTTGTGGCCGGGCCTAAAAACCGTGCTAATTTTTCTGGTACCGGTGATGGTCTTCTTGTTTTTTGGTGTCTCGCTTTATTCGGCCATCATCATCGTCGTTTTCATCATCTGGGGCTTGTTCGAGATTATCGAGGAGTGGTACGAGTATTCAAACGACATCTGCATTGTCAGCAACCAGCGGGTGATCTCTATAGATCAGGAGGGTTTTTTCCGTCGCGAGATCGCCGAGGCCGAACTCGACAAGATTCAGGAAGTTGAATACCAGACCCACGGACTCCTCGAAACCACTTTCAATTTTGGCGACATTCACATCCAAACCGCTAGCGCTCACTCCAATCTGGTTCTGAAAGATGTGCCTCGTCCCTACGAAGTCCAACAACAAATCACCAAACGGATTGCTACCAGCAAACACGAGTGAGCCAACACCCTAAAGCTTGATCTACGGATTCGCGTAGATCAAGCTTTAGCTCGCTATTATTAAACAGCCTAAAGGCTGGTCTACGCAAACAATTGTAGTCCAGGCTTTAGCCTGCTTTATCCACGCTAAAACGTGTTCTACGGATGAGATGTAGTCCAAGCTTCAGCTTGCATTACCACCCTAAAAGGTGGTCTACGGGAGGATTTGTAGCCCAAGCTTTAGCTTGTTAACTTTAAGAACCATGCGGAATATCAAACCAAACTTTCAGAACCGTCCCAAACATCTGAAGCAAGATGATAGTATTTATTTCATCACCGGTCGGACCATCGAAGGGCAGTGGTTTTTACGACCGGAGAGCTACAAACAAATCTTTTACGATACCCTCAGAGAAAAACTCGATAAGTTTGATTATGACCCACTAGCCTATGTAATATTGGACAATCATTATCACCTGTTACTGCAAATTGGTGACGCCGAAACTTTGAATAAATTTATGGGTGAACTGAACGGGGCAAGTTCGAAGAGAATCAATGATGTCGACGGCGTAGTCGGGCGTAAGATCTGGTGGAATTATTACGATCACATAATCCGGGGAGCAGAGGACTTTTTCAAGCATTTAAATTACATTCACCAAAATCCGATCAAGCATAGCTTAACAAAGGATTTAGATTATCAGTTCTCCAGTTATGGTGCTTGGGTCAAGAAAAAGGGACAAGAATATCTGGACGATTGTTTTCGAAAATATTCGATTGTCGACTTTAAGACTTTCAACGACGAACTCTAACACGCTTGAAGCGTGGTCTACGAATTAACTATGGTACAGGCTTTAGCCTGTTATCTCAGCCTAAAGGCTGGGCTCCGCTTATTCTTGTAGTCCAAGCTTTAGCTTGTTAATCAACACCCTAAAGGGTGGTCTCTAATCCCCCGTAGTCCACGCTTCAGCGTGTTTGTAACTAGTTTGTCCTAAACCAAAACCCCGCTTAGCGTCGAGCGGGGTTGGGTTGGATGAGGCGGCTCTTGTTAGCTGCCAGGTTGGTAGCCGAAGGTCAAGTGACAGTGTATGCAGTAGGCCAGGACCTGGACTTCGCCACCGGGCATCGATGACAGGAAGACCGGGGATGTCAGGTGGTGGTGCCCGAACGGGCTTAGGGCGCAAGGTTGCAGCTCGACCTTTTCCTCTTCGGTCAGCAGAGGCAGTTCTGGGGGAAAGACGGACTCCAACTCAAGCGACTTCAGCCGACAGATGAGCACCGGCCCATTGTCGCTCCGGTCAGAGACGAAGAGGCCGAAGCTCTGGCCATTGACCCCTTGTGACACAGCCCCTTCCAGCAGGTGTAGATGTCCCTGATCGCGAAGGTCGAGGTGGTCAACAACCAGAGGTTTTGGAGGGTTGTTAGCGATCCGAAGCTCCTCTGCTGTGAGTTGATAGATGCGAAAACCGGTGCTGATCCCGCCCCAGGTAGCACTGCTTTCGCCACCTGCGGTGAAGTCATGGACGGCGACGTAGCGTAGCGGGTCGTTGTCGGAGTCTTGGTACGCAGGGACCAGCATGTGCAACACTCAATGTTCTGCGGCGGTTGCCCGCCACTGTCGGAACGAGTCGTCTAACAATCTGTCGTTGGACATACCGAGTCATCACCTTTCAGGAACTGTTTTGCGTTTCTAGCGCTTGAAATGTACTACAAAACTCTCCCTGGGTCAAGTGTGGGTTTGTTAATCAAGTGAAGAAAATCAAATAACGCTAAAGGGTGATCTCAAGTTGTTTTTGAGAACAGGCTTTGTATAGCGCAACAAGCTTGGGCTACAGAGTTAAGGAATATTCTGTTTAAATTGTGCATTTAATCACCCTAAAGGGTGGGCTCAATCAATCCACTCTGATATTTTCTTTGCCTGGGATCTTGCCGAGTCGGGTTTTTATTTTCCAACCCTTTTGACCATAAACTCGACTGCGCGGTTCATATTGATGGCTTTGATCTCGATATCGGGATGGCGATTTTTAAATACCCGAAAGATTTCATCGGCAAACGCCTGCCCGACGGTAGGGACTTGATCGAAGTCGAAAATTATTGATTTGAATTTTTCCAAACCGACAAGTACTCTGCGGGCTTGAGACCGAGAGATGTAAATTGTTCCTGTAGTGAACAGTTTAATTTTTATTTCCGTCCGGTCGAAACTTAGTTCGTCCGGATCAGACTGAAAATGTTCAAATATTTTCCCTAGGCGTCTCTTCGATTTTAGACCGATTTTGAATACAACAAAAGTCCCCTTGATGGATCCCGCTGGTTCTTCGACAAAAATATCGTTAATTATATTATTAACACGAAGCTGGAGCCCAAAACTTTCAAGTACAAACAAATCGGCCGCTTTCGAAGTGAAAAAAATTCCTTCCCCAGAATGAGCCTTGGGGGCAGTGGTGGTTTTCCCTTTTAGCAGATCCTGAATTGCCTCTAACTCACTTTCCAGACTTTTTTTGGCCATTATATTTCGAAATACCCCGACTCCAAAGTCGCGTATCCGAAATATCAGGGCTTCGTCAGTTTTTTGAACACTCACTCGAATTGTTTTCGAACCAGAGTGCTCAATAGCGTTATTGACCATTTCCATAAACCCATAGCGAGCAAGGCTTTGGACGTTTTCTTTTAATTTTGGCCAAAAGGTAGCGGAGTGCTGGAAATAATCAAATACTTTATCTTCTTCTAGACTACTGTTTGTATAAACTCTACGAATAACATTATCTAATAAATCCTGGTTTTCGGGCAGAGCGTATCTAGTCCAACGTCCTAAACCGGATTTCACCAGTGATTTCTTGTCCAGTAATTCGTTAATAACAATGGCAATGTATTGCCTAGAAGCCGGAAACTTGATTGATTTATCAACGTCAGCAAAGGCAAAAACTTTATTTTGCTCTGCGGCCTTCAAAACGGCTTGAGTGATTTTTTCTTTGAGCATAATTTGTCATATTCTATGACAACACTATAATATCATATGACTAATCCTATGTCAATACTTACGATGCTATATGACTAATGTTATGACAAATAATAAAAATGTTTAATCCACCTTAATATTTTCTTTCCCCAGGATTTTGCTGAGGCGGGTTTTGAGGAGGGTAGTTATTTCAACTTTGTTCTTGATCTTGATCTCGCGCGAGTCCCCGTTGTTGGGAATTTTTAGGATAACTTGGCTCCGGCCCGGGAAGACTTCGAGGATCTCGCGAATTTCCAGTAAGAAATGTTTGTCGGCGTCTTTGGGAACAGTTAAAGTCAGTTGTCGGTTATCAGTTATCGGTTGTCGGGATGGCTTACTGGTCAGGGGGTAGTTGTTGTTGTCGGAAACCGGCTTGTTCTGGTTACTATTTTGGGATTCTTCACTTCGTTCAGAATGACTCCCATATTTTTGATTTTTGATATTTGATTTTTGATTTCGCTTCCGAGGCGTGAACTGAGGAAGCGTGGTTTGTTCTCCCAACTCCCAAGCCGATTCGGCAACCATTTTCGGTTCGCCGTCTTTATAGTTGATAAAACCGTCCACCGCCACAATCTTATTAACCGAAAACAAATCCCTGTTGGCTTCCAAGAGTCTCGGGAAAACCACGATTTCAATGTTTTTCGAGTGATCCTCCAGCTTGACAAACAACATCGGCTGGTTGGAGCGCGTCATTATCTGTTTGGCGGCGGTGATAACGCCGGCCACTCGCCGGTAGGCTCCTTCATAACTCTCATTGATTTCGACTATGGGCTGGCTGTGCTGGCGCACCAAGTGAATGGCATCACCCAGAGGATTCTCGGAGATGCATATACCAATGAGTTCTCGTTCCCAGCTCAACCGGTCTTTTTTGGTCGCCGGCGGGGCTTCGTGAAGCTGGATTTTGGCCGCAGACATCTGTGCCTCGCCAAAAAGCGATTGAAGTCCGGAAGATTTGCCGCGGTTGAGACTTGAAGCAAAGGATAGAATCGACTCAATGTTGTACAGAAGCTGGCCGCGTTCGCCGACATCGTCCAAAGCCCCGGCCATGATCAGCGACTCCATGGCTTTTTTATTGACTACCTTGCCGGAGAGCCGGCTGACGAAATCCTCCAGATCTTTGAACTGTCCGCCGGTTTTTCGATTCTCGACTATCTCCTGCGCCACGCCCAAGCCGACATTTTTTATAGCGGCCAGGCCGAAGCGAATATTGCCGGTCTCCTTGACTACGCCGAACTCCTCAAAAGATTCGTTGATCGAAGGAGGCAAGACTTCAATTTCCATTTTGCCGCACTCCTCGATACATTGAGCCAATTTGTCCAGATCCGACTGCTCGGAGGTCATCAGAGCCGCCATAAACTCCGGACGGTAGTGAGTCTTTAGGTAAGCGGTCTGATAGGCAATAAGCGCATAGCAGGCGGCGTGGGACTTGTTGAAGGCATACTGGGCGAAGTCCTGCATCGATTTGTAGAGACCTTCGGCAATCTCGCGTTCCACTCCGTTTTTGACCGAGCCCTCGATGAATTCACGCCCCACCTTTTCCATCAAAGCGGCGATCTTTTTACCCATCGCTTTGCGCAGAGTGTCGGCCTGGCCTCCGCTGAAGCCAGCCATATCTTTGGAAAGTTGCATCAACTGTTCCTGATAAACGATAATGCCGTAGGTATTTTTTAGCGCCCCCTCGGCCAAAGGATGGGCGTATTTGATCTGTTGCCGGCCGTGTTTTCGCTCGATAAAGTCGCCGATCCACTGCATCGGCCCCGGACGGTAGAGGGCGACCATCGCGATAATATCTTCAAAAACGTTTGGTTTAAGCTCCTTCAGATAGCGCCTCATTCCGTCCGACTCCAACTGAAAGACGCCGAGGGTATCGGCATCCGATAAAAGTTTGTAGACTTCAGGATCATCCAGCTTCAAATTGTCTATGTCGATCTCCTGCTCCCGAGTTTTACGGATGATGCGCAGAGCGTTTTGGATGATGGTCAGGTTGGCCAGCCCCAAGAAATCCATTTTTAACAGGCCCAGATGCTCCAGCGGATTCATCGAATACTGAGTCACGGTCGACAGGTCGCCTTTGGTGGCGGCTTGAAGCGGAACGTATTCGGTCAAAGGATCTTTGGTGATGACCACGCCGGCGGCGTGCATCGAGGCGTGACGGACCACACCCTCCAGACGAGTGGCAATGTCGATCAGTTTCTTGATCTGGGCGTTTGATTCATAAACCTCGTGAAGTTCGGGCACTTCGGCGGCGGCCTTTTTCAGCTCCAGACCGGCCGGAATCATCTTGGCAATGAGATCGACTTCCGAGTAGGTCATCCCTAGCGCCCGACCAACGTCGCGCACCGCCATGCGGGCGGCCATAGTTCCGAAAGTGATTATTTGCGCCACATGGTCTTTACCGTACTTCTTGACTACGTAATCGATAACTTCGCCGCGGCGGGAATCGGCAAAATCCATGTCGATATCAGGCATAGAAATACGATCAGGATTCAAGAATCGTTCAAACAGCAGACCATAATCGAGCGGATTGAGATTTGTGATGTTGAGAACGTAGGAAATAATAGAGCCGGCGGCGCTGCCGCGTCCCGGCCCGACCGAGATGCCCTGTTTTTTGGCCCAGTTAATAAAGTCGTGGACTATGAGAAAGTAAGACTGGTAGCCCATTTTATTAATGATATCCAGTTCGTATTCGAATCTTCTCCAAATTTCTTCAGGAATCTTTAGGATTGAAGCATCGATTTTCCGATGAGAATCAAGATCGGTTTTTTTAAGTCTGTTGTCTCCATAGCGCCAGTTCAGACCCAGATAGCAAAGTTCCTCTAAGTAGCTGGTTTCATCGTAGCCTTTTGGCACGGTAAAGTGTGGCAGGATCATGCCGCCGAGCTCGATTTTGAGATCGCACATTTCGGCTACTTCTAGGGTATTTTCTAGGACTCCGGGAAAATTCCTGAACCATTCAGCCATCTTTTTCTGATCGACCATCGAGTAATCGTCACCGCGCATTGAGAGTCTGTTTTCAATATTGACAGCCTTGCCGGTCTGGACTGCCACCAGCACGTCCTGGGCTTCGGCATCGTCGGAGTGAATGTAATGGCAATCGTTAGTCGCCACCACCGGAATATTTAACTTTTGACCCAAAGCGTAGACCGCTTTATTGATCTCTTCCTGATTCTCCACTTCGTTGTGGTGCTGAATTTCGAGAAAAAAGTTGCCTTTGCCGAAAACTTCCTCGTACTCTTTGGCCAGAGTCTCGGCCTTGGCCGGCTCGGATAGAATTAAGCGTGGAATTTCGCCCTGAACGCAAGCGGTCATTGCGATCAGATCGCCGGCATATTTTTTCAGAGTTTTTTTGTCGACCCGAGGTTTGTAGTAGTAGCCCTCAAGATGAGCCAGGGTGGTCAGCTTGATTAGATTCTTATAGCCTTGATAATTTTTTGCAATCAGTACCAGATGGTAAGGGTGAACATCCACCTTGGGGACTTTGTCGCTCATCGACCGAGGAGCCAGGTAGAGTTCACAGCCGACCAAAGGTTTGATGCCTTCTTTGACGCATTCCTCGTAAAACTCGATGGCTCCATGCATCACTCCGTGATCGGTCAAGGCCAGCGCCGGCATCTTCAACTCTTTGGCTCTTTTGACCAGATCGGGAATCTTCCCCATACCGTCAAGCATGGAGTAGTGAGAGTGAACGTGAAGGTGGATAAAATTTCTCATAAAAATATCTCAAAGTTCAAAATGACAATTCAAAATTCAGAACATACTCCAATATTTTGAGATTTGAATTTTGAGATCTGAATTATACTAAACCTAAACATCAATCAGAAAATCTGCTACAATCAGCTGACGATGGAAAATGAGTTTATTTTTATTTTGGGCCAGGCTCGCGAGTTAGCCGCGTATGAGCTCAAACAAATCCTGAAAAACAGGCTTGATTTTGGTAGTTTTATTGTAGAGAAAAATCGGGCGACAATCAAATCCAAAGCCAAGGCGGCAGAGATCGCAGGCTTAATAAACATTCTAGGCGGGACAATCAAGATCGGCCGGCTGGTCGGCGAGGGCGAGTGGCTGGATGCCATTCACTCTGATATTAAGGCGAGGCCGACTCGCGACGTGGGAATTTCAGATTACAGCGACAACTCACAGAAACTAAACGATATTTGGTCGCTGAAAAACGATTTGAGGGAGGAGGGGATCAAGATTCGATTAGTGATACCTAGGGGTGGGCAGACGTTGAACGAAGCTGAAATTCGTAGCAATAAATTGATTGATAATGGCCGCGAGTATCTGGTTGCCGGTGGCAAGGTTTACGAGACTCTGGCGGTGCAGAAAGTCGGGGAGTTCGTGGAGCGAGACTACGGCAAGCCCAGGAATAATGCTTTTTCCGGCATGCTGCCGCCGAAGCTGGCCCGCATGATGGTCAATATCACGACTAGCGCCGCTCAATATCAAAAATCAAATATCAAAAATCAAAAATATCGAAGATCAGGTCAATTAGAAATTAGGTCAATTAGGTCAATTTCACCGTCTTTGACGGTGATAGATCCTTTTTGCGGATCGGGGAATATTCTTTTGGAGGCAATGGATCTGGGATATTCGGTGGTCGGCTCCGATATTAGCCGGAAAGCAGTGGAGTGGAGCAGTGAGAACCTCGCATGGTTCTCGAATCAGATCTCAGATCTCAGATCTCAAAATGAAAAAACCGATCAGCTCGACTCGGGACTCACGGACTGGAGCGTAGCGACTGCCGATGCCACCAAGAATAACTTTTTTTTCGGACAACAGAAAACGGAAAACAGACTACGAGTTGTTGTCACCGAGCCGTATCTGGGGCAACCGAAAAAGAGCAAAGTCTCGCGAAAGCAGGCCGAGAAGGAACTGGACGAGCTTGCTCAACTATACTTGAGTTTCTTAATTAACCTCAAACGACTGACAACCGACTACCGACTACCGATAACTGTTATTTGCCTTGTTTTCCCTGCCTACGAGACGTACGAGGGGGGACTTGTCGGCCTCTATTCTCAGATCGTTGACAAAATAGCCGACTTAGGCTACACTAGGCTTGCCGGCCCGTTTACCTACGGCCGCGGTTATCAGGTCGTGAAACGGGAAGTTTTGCTTCTTACCGTAAAAGGGTAGAAAGCAATTCCAAAGCCCAAATATCAAATTTCAAGTAAAAATCCAAAGTTCAAATGGCTAAATTCGATTGGACATTTGGGTTTGAAGTTTTTGTTTGTCATTTGTAATTTGGATTTTGATATTTATATCCGAAGGATATTGTTATGGCTCACAAAAAAGCCGGCGGGTCTACTAGACTCGGCCGGGATAGTCAATCAAAGAGACTCGGCGTCAAAGCCTACGGTGGTCAAACGGTGACCGCCGGTGCTGTGATTATCCGCCAGCGCGGCAGCAAGTTTCGAGCCGGAAGCAATGTCGGCGAAGGTAACGACGACACGCTTTTTGCCTTGAAGACCGGCCAGGTCGACTTCACCGAGAAAAGAGTTATCAAGTTCACCGGAAGCAAAGCCAAGGTCAAGTTTGTCAATGTCGCCGCAGGCGTTAAGTCGAAGTAACACAACGGATCTTGTGATGACAGTCTTTGACTGTCTTGAAAGACTGTCATCGCTGAATTTACCGCGATCATGGAGCCGAAAAATCGGCCTCGCGATTACCGTAAATGACGTTCAATTCTGCTCCGGAAGGGAGGCGATTGCTTCATGCCAAAACGCTGCGCAGTTTGCGGTCGGATTCACTGGGTCTATGGCCCAGCTCTGATCCGCAAGTGCAAAGCCTGCGGTGGGGTGGTGCAGTAACGCTCAGATTCCCGCTGTGGGGACAAAATCTGGAGGGCGTATCGTGGACTACATCGAAGCTAAAGTGTCCGGACACGCCATCCACGGATACTGAAAGAGGGCACCAGGATGGCAAACCGAGATTGTCGTGGTTGCGACGAGTGTGAAGCCGCGCGAAATATCGTGCGGTATGCTGACCGAAGCCCAAGTCCGGATGTTGTCAGCTGGGTGAAGGCACACCTGACGCAAGCCCGTTCTGAAGTCCGGATGCAGTCTCGTAGTGGGGTTCCCTGCAGTCCGGACCAGTGTACGCTACTGACCCAGCCAGCCGGCGCGGCGGCGGCAGCCAGTGCAAGACCCCGAACATTGGGTAGGGATAAGGTGTCCGGCGTTGCCGCGTTCGTGTCGTTGCTTGAGCGGTAACCTCGAGGGCCTCCCAAGCACAAGTTTTACTCGGCCTTCGGGCCGGGCACTCATCCGGCAATTGCCGGGGCCCCTCATGGGGCGAGAAACGAAGGCAACCAACGCAAGGTTGCCCCGTCCTCACTGGAAGGAATCGAAAGATTGTTTTCGGTGAAGGGCGCAATTCCAATGGGTCCAATAAGACCAATGAGTCTAATAGGTATTTAAATGCAATTAGAAATCCTCACTAAATACAAAAAGAAGAACACTCCGGAGATACGCACCGGAGATACGGTTAAGGTATACCAAAAGATCAAAGAAGGCGCCAAGGAGCGCATCCAGGTTTTCGAGGGTTTGGTTATCGCCACTCACGGTGGAACCGGACTCGATGGCTCATTTAAAGTTCGCAAAGTCTCTTTCGGCATCGGTATCGAGCGAACCTTCCCCTTGCACAGCCCCAAGATTATCAAAGTCGAACGTATTAAACAGTCCCGAGTCCGCCGAGCCAAGTTGTATTATTTGCGCCAGCTTTCCGGCAAGGCCGCCCGACTCAAAGATATGAACCGAGAGGTGAAAACTTGGGAAGAGCCGGAAGCCGAGAAGGAACTGGAAAAGATTCAGGAAGCCGTGGCCGCTGAAGCTGAAGCCGCCGCCGAGGAAAAAGCCGCTGAGGAAGCCGAGTTGGAGAAAAAGGCCGAACGCGCCGTCGCCGCCCACGGAACCAGCGAAAAGCCGGAAGAAACTAAAGAGGTTGAGGCCGGGTCAGGAACCGATGAGCGTGCCCCTGAAATCGAGGCTGAGAAAGAAGCTGAGAAAGTTAAAAGTTTATAAAGTCTATAAAGTAGAAAGTACTAAGGGGTTTTGGGGGAGATAGGGGGGGAGATAAGGATGGATAAAAGAAAAACAACGGGAAATGAGGGGGAGCCCTTCGACAAGCTCAGGGCAGGCAGTGTGGACAAAACCAGGAACAGATCTATCGGGAATTATGGTGAGGAGATAGCTTGCAAATATTTGGAGGCGAGGGGGTATAGAGTACTCGAGAGAAATCTAAAGCTGTTTTGCGGGGAGATCGATATATTAGCGGAGACGCCGTGGAAGCTAGGGCAAAAGCGGGCGGTTGTAATCGTCGAAGTGAAAACCGTCACCGGTTCCGGCTATGGCGGAGCGGTGGACTTGGTGCGGTATCGCAAACAGATCAAACTAAGGACTCTGGCTAAGGCTATTTCTCAGGATTATCCGGATCGGGATTTAAGGATTGATGTTATCGGGGTCGACGGGAATCGGATTAACCATATCGAGAACGCGGTCAACTGAGATTTCAAAGTTCAGATCTCAAATTTTAAAATAATGTACTAGAAAGGTAAAGACAGTCTTGCTAGGCGTGTGAAGACTGTCTTTACCCTTCAGTCGAAATAACCACGCTAAAGCGTGGGCTCAAAACATCTTTTGGCGGCCGGCTTTCGGACTGTCGGTTATCAAGCTTAAAGCTTGTTCTCAAAATAGCTTAAGATCATGTTCTAGCGTGTTTCTTGTGCCTACGTATTGCAAATATTGAGAATAGTGCTATATTTTAGGCGACTCAAGGGAGTTCAATCGCCGGCTACGAGCCGGGTTCCTGTCTGGAGAGGTGAAACTGATGAATCCATACGCACGAGGTCTTATCTTGCTGGTAGCTCTGGTTGTTGTATTCCTTGCTGGTCTCGTAGAGGGTTGTCCTCGAGCCAACGGGGACGAAGCACCTGGGATCACAACGCTGGATGACCGCGACCTCGTCGCGGCCAGCACCGAACTTCACAAGGCCGGCTGGTATCAGGGTTTCGACCTCGGAACTCCGATCCAGCCTTCCAAAGGGACACTAACCTGTGGTGTCTGGGAGAACCATGAGGCAACGGAGGCTCGAGCAAGGCTCGAGCCGACCAGCTGGGGACCGCTCCAACTGACGGAACTCCAGGCTCCCTCAGCCTTCATCGCCAATCTCGAGCCGAGACTCAAGTCTTCGGGTATCGCCTGGCAGGCGGGTTTCACAGAGGAAGTAGCCTCCAGAGCGGCACGGCGTTTCGCCGCCTCAATCTTCTGCCGCCCCGCTCTCGTGAACCGCCAAGGCAAATTGGTCAAGGTCCTAGCTCAAGCGGTTCCGGCCGACCAGTGGCAAGCGGCCGTCGTATTCAAGGGCCCTCGGGCCCTGGTGGCGGTCTCCGCCGAGAGCGAGAAGTTTGCGGCGGTAGTCGAGGTGGCGATCGTGTCTGTGGATGGTCGGTCGAAGCTGGCGGTGGTTCGTTTCTACACCGCAAACAAGGCGTGAAGGTGGGAATCTAGGGGAAGCTGAAAGTCCCGGCGCATCGGGACTTTCGCCGTTTTATTTGGTATTATTAGAGGGAATTAGGGGATATTAAGGGAGCCGAAGGGAGATTGTAGAGAATCCGCAACGACATTAACAATAAAACAATGAAGCAATCGAACAATATTAAGGTAATAACCAGATTTGCGCCAAGCCCGACCGGCGAGATTCACATCGGCGGGGCGCGCACAGCGCTTTTTGCTTATCTTTTCTCCAAACATTCGGGCGGAGATTTTTTGTTGCGCATCGAGGATACCGATCGCGAACGACTGGTAGAAGGATCGGATCAAAGAATTATCGATTCTCTAAACTGGTTGGGAATTGCGGCCGACAATCAGAACAAGCCGATGATTCAGTCGGAGCGTCTGGACATTTATAAAAAATATACTCTGGAACTTATTAACTCAGGCAAAGCCTATATTTGCACTTGTACCAAAGAGGAGCTCGAGAAAGAAAGGGAGGCACAGATCAAAAAGGGATTGGCGCCGAGATATAGTAAAAAATGCAGATCTCAGATCTCAGATCTCAAAATATCGGAAGAGTTATTGGAAAAAGGGGCGACGGTGCGGCTAAAGATGCCGGAGTCGGGCAAAATTATTGTCGATGATCTGATCCGAGGCAAGGTTGAGTTCGACGCTTCGCTTCTGGACGACCAGATTATCCTAAAATCGGACGGCTTCCCTACCTATCACTTGGCGAGCGTGGTCGACGATCACGAAATGGGTATCACACATGTTATTCGCTCGGACGAATGGCTGCCCTCGACGCCGAAGCATTTAGTATTGTATCAAGCCTTCGGTTGGCAAGAACCCGACTTTGCCCACCTCTCAATGATTTTGGACGCGGATAAAAAGAAACTCTCAAAACGCCACGGCGCCAAATCGATCTTGGAATACAAAGAACAGGGGTATTTGGCGGAAGCCCTGATCAACTACATCTCACTCTTGGGTTGGAATCCGAAAAGCGAGCGGGAACTCTTCGGCCTCGAGGAATTGGTAAAGGAATTTGAGCTCAGGAATGTCCATGTTTCGCCGGCAGTCTTTGACCAGGTTAGACTGGATTTTTTTAACGAGCACTATTTGCGGGAGAAAAATATCGAAGAGCTAAAAGAGTTGATAGGCCAATATCCGGACGAGGCTTTGAAGCTGATTCAGAGGGGCGGTTACGCTACGGCCAATATTGCCCGCGACTATCTCGACAAATTGTTTAAAGGGCCGGAGTACGGGGCAAGTCTTCTTGTGTTCAAAAAGTCGAATCGCGAGGCGACTTTAAGGGGTCTTAAGGGGGTATTAGGGGAGATAAAGGGGGACAAGGGAGAACAAGGGGGGGGCAGGGATAACGAAGGAATTGTTTGGACGGATGAGAGGCTACAGTCCATATTATCCGGCGTGGTGGAGAGAGAAGGTCTCAGCAACGGCGATGTCTTCTGGCCGGTACGGGTAGCCTTGTCCGGAGAGGAAAAATCTCCCTCGCCGCTCGAGCTAATGCTGGCTTTGGGTAAAGACGTGGTAGTGAAAAGAATCGAAGAGGCTATAGGGAAGCTAGGTTGAAAGCAAAAGGCAGATAGGCATAGATAGAAGTTGATAGATATGGAAAGAAATTGTCGCGGCAACGTCTAGCTATGTCTAACCATATCTAACTACTATGTTTTAGCGGTATGAAGACTAAACTTATATATTTGACAACCGATCCTGAACCAGGCGGAGGGCCGAGGCATATTTTGGATTTGGCCAAGGGGGTCGACAAAGAATCATTTGACGTCTTTGTGGCGGCGCCGAAAGGATGGGCGCAGGCGCAAGTCAAAAGTCAAAAGTTGAAAGTTAAAAGTTACAAATTGAATGGGGAAGGTCGGGAAGAAAAAATAAGGGAATTAAGGGAGATATTGAGGCAGATTAAGGAACAGGGTTACCCGTTTGCGCCGATAATCTTACACGCCCACAATCCCCTGGCGGTTTATCTGGCCAGCCAAGCGATCGAGGGTTTGGGCATTCACCTGGTCTATACCGAGCATCTTTGGACCAATGATTACCATCTTAAAAATTGGCTCAGAGAAAAGCTACAAATCGCGGGGTTAAGAAATGCTTTGAGGCAAAGTTCAAAGGTAATTGCCGTATCAAGGGCGGTTTCATTATTTTTAACAAAAAATCATATTGTGCCGAAAGATAAGGTGGAAGTGATTTACCCGATAATAAATCAAAAGTCAAAAGTTGAAAGTTATAAAGTTAAATCAAAAATATCTCATTCTTCCGGACCAATATCAAAAACAACTAGGATCGGATCGATCGGAGCCCTAAATCCCGTTAAAGGCTATAAATATCTGATTGAGGCGGGTAAAATATTGCTAGATCAGGGAGTGGATTTCAGAATCGAAATCATTGGCTCGGGGCCGGAACTTGATCATTTGCAAGACTTGGCAGAGTCTAGGGGTCTTAAAGATCGAGTCGAATTTATCGGTTTTGTCGAATCTAAGCAACTTACGAATTATTATACCGTCTGGGACATTTATGTCCAACCCTCGCTCTCGGAAAGCTTCGGTCTGGCGGTTCACGAAGCGCTTTTGCGCGGGTTGCCGGTGGTAGTCTCCAGAACCGGAGGTTTGCCGGAACAGGTGGAAAACGGAGAAAACGGGATATTGGTAAAGCCTGCCGAGGCCGAGGCTCTGGCAGACGCCTTAAAGTTGATCGCCGAGGACGGCAAGATGAGACGGTCGCTGGCGTCAGACTCGGTGAAAATAATGAAAATCCCCGAATTTGACGGAGAGTTGAACCTGAATAAAATTAACAATCTTTACCGGGAGGTTGTAGGCAATGCAAAATAATAACCTAAAGTTGAAGATGCTATCTTTGTATCGACTCTCGAAGTATATGAGATACGGGTCGATGATCGGAGCCTCTCGGGCAGGTCTCTCGATGGAGATTGTCAACGAAGCCAAGCCAAGCCGTCTGCTGATAATGGCTCCCCATCCCGATGACGAGGTCTTTGGCTGCGGCGGTTTGCTTATAAAACACCGGCTGGTTGGTTCTGAAATACGTCTGGTTTATTTATCGGACGGAGAAAAGGAAAACGGCCGACCGGCCGACAAAAAACTCTCTAAGAGGCGTAGAGAGGAAGCTGAACGCGCCGCCGAGGCATTGGGAGCCGAGACCGCCTTTTCTGAGCTTAGGGATGGGAGGATCGACGAAGCTGTAGTGGCAAAAATCACAATAAATCAAATCAAAGAGTTCCAACCGGACACAATATTGCTGCCGATCGAATTTGATGATCATTCCGACCATCGGGCGACTGCGGCGGGGGTCAAGAAAGCTCTTTCGGTAATCGGAAAACAAGATAATGCAATGCCCGACATCAGTATTATGTTCTACGAAATTTGGACGCCGCTCTATCCGAATAGAATCGTGACTATAGATGCTGAGGCTAAAAACAAATTAATTTCAAATTATAAAAGCCAACTTGAGGTTCGCGATTATGATAAAGCCATCCTGGGGTTGAACGATTATCGAGGCTATATTACCGGCGCCGGGAGTCCGGCCGAGGCTTTTTTTGCCATTCCGGCCAAGTTGTGGCTGAAGCTAAAATCATAAGGGATATAAGGGGAGATAAGGGGGTAATAAAGGACGACAAAGGATTACAAGGGGCGGGAAGGGGTAATAAAAAAGCCGTCAAGGGACGGTTTTTTGGTTCCCGGGCTTGGGGTCGAACCAAGATTAGCTGATCCAGAGTCAGCCGTACTGCCATTATACTACCCGGGAATACATAACATATATACCATTTCAAGGCCAAATTCTCAAGATGTAACCGCCCACTGTCATTTCGAGCGAGTCATCGAGCGAGAAATCCCCTGCGTGATATACAATAGCGGATCAGGAGATTTCTCGCCGCCAAGCGGACTTGAAATGACAATACAGTGAACGGTTATCTCAAGATGTGTGTTGAAATAAATATTGTTTGTGGTATATTTTAATCGCTGGCATCCCGAGTTTTCGGGTCGGTCGGGCCGGCTGGTATAATATTTAATAGGAAATCGAGTGTACTTTTATGGCCCGTGAGTTTACTTATTGGCCTAAGGGAGACGTTCGTACCACTAACAAGACTAGATTGATGGAAGAAAAAGCACAAAGCGAAAAACCACTTGAAAGCAAGCTGTTTGTGGGCAATTTGGCCTGGAGTATTACTTCCGAAGAGCTTGGCGAGGCGTTTGCCGAGATCGGCGAAGTTCTCTCAGCTTCAGTTATCACCGATCGACAAACCGGCCGTTCGCGCGGCTTCGGCTTCGTCGAAATGGCGACGCATGAACTGGCTGAAAAAGCTGTTAAAGAGATGAATGGCAAGGAATTGTCCGGTCGGGCAATCGTTGTCAATATCGCTCGTCCCAAAACCGATCGCGACGAAAGTGATCGCGGTTCTCACAATTTCGACAACTAGAGTGAAGTTGGTCGATAATCATAAATCTTTTTAGATTTATCCCTCAAGAGAGTCCTACTTGTTAGGTGATTTTGGGGTAAAGGGAGTGCGCCGCCATCGTCTAGTGGTCCAGGATACCTGGTTCTCATCCAGGAGATCAGGGGTTCGACTCCCCTTGGCGGTACCATTCGACTCGCTTCGCTTGCTCAGATACCTTAAATTACGAAATTACCTCTAATCTGTCATGCTGAATTTATTTCAGCATCCCAAAATATTTTAGGGGATCCTAAGAATAAGCTTGTCCCGTCTTTAATACGGAATTCTGGATGACGTAAAGACATAAATGTGTCGTATTTCGTAATTCAAGGTATCTGAGCAAATG
>JAKAMI010000011.1 GCA_021812945.1 bacterium | reverse complement strand
AACAATTCTCCATAGGTAGACTCCTTGTAGTTAAGTGATATTTCCTACAATCAGTCTACCTACTTTTGTTTTACGCATAAAGCGTAGCTAACCGTACCACACTGTTTAGTATAGAGCCTACCCAAGCGTAGCTATTTGACACACCCCGAATATGGAAAAAAGGACAGGTGCAAAGCCAAACCACCTGAAAGGTGGTTTGGCTTTGCACCTGTCCTTTTTGAATAATTAGGCTCAATAAAACGCGAAACCGCCGCCCACACACGGGCGGCGGCGGTTTGCAATGTTCTGGGCAGACTACACGCTGTTGGCGATGTTCTGCATCGCCCAGAGCATCTTCTTTGTCCACAGGCACTATCTCATCTCCTTGCCCGGCGGGCTTGAGTGTGGTACCATCATAGTGTTATCGCATAAATGCGATGACTGTTTAATCTATCATAAATAACAAAAAAGTCAAGTCAACCGCCACGGATCTATTCCACAGATCAACGCAGGATAAAATCGGAGAAATCAAATGTCAGAATTAATTAAACTGATCAAGCCAACAGTCGAACAAAAAAAGAAAAACAAGGAATTCCGTATCGCTATCTCCTATCCGCCGATGCCGAGCGAGAAGGGGATTCCGCTCTTGGGGCAGAACCGCCAGTTTCAGTGGTTCAACAACCCTACCTACATCTATCCTATGGTGCCATCTTATGCCGCCTCCCTGCTTGACGAGCACGGTTTCACGGTGATGTGGGACGATGGCATCGCTGAGAATCTCGACTCGGAAGCTTGGCTAAAGAGGCTCAAGGAGTTCAAACCGAATCTTATCGCCATGGAGTCGAAGACTCCGGTCGTCAAGCGGCACTGGAAACTTATCGATGTCTTGAAAGAAGAACTCCCTGAGACCAAGATTGTCCTGTTCGGCGATCACGTCACGGCCATGCCGGAGGAGAGCATGAAAAACTCCAAGGTCGATGTGGTGGTGACCGGCGGCGACTACGACTTCCTTTTATTAAATGTGGCGAACTCGTATCACAACAAGCACCGGCTCGAACCCGGAGTATGGTATAGAAAAGCTAAACAGGATACAGCTGGACAGAATAAAGCTAATAATTCTGGACCCCGAACTGCTGTCAAGCTGTCAAGCTGTCAAGCTGACGAGCTCAAGAACACCGGACACTTCCTACTCAATCACGACTTGGATGATTTGCCGTTGATCGACCGCGAACTGACCAAATGGTATCTCTACGCCTATAAAAACGGCAATTACAAAAGAACTCCTGGGACTTACACTTATTCTGCCCGCGACTGCTGGTGGGGCAAGTGCGCTTTCTGTTCCTGGACCACCCTCTATCCGGGCAAAGATTACCGCAAGCACTCAGTCAAAAGACAGTTGGACGAAGTCGGCCTGCTGATCGAAAAATATCATATCAAAGAGATTATGGACGATTCCGGCTCATTCCCGGTGGGAGAATGGCTGAAAGAGTTTTGCCAAGGGATGATCGACCGCGGTTACCACAAAAAAATCCGTTTCGATTGCAATATGCGCCTTAAAGCCTTGAGCCAAGAAGAATACAACCTTATGGGCAAAGCGGGATTTAGGTTCATATTATACGGCCTGGAATCGGCCAATCAAAAAACCTTGGACCGCATCAATAAGAACTTGAAAGTCGAGGAGATCGAAAAAGGGGTCAAAATGGCCAAAAAAGGAGGACTCGAGCCGCATATCACCACCATGATGGGCTACCCCTGGGAGTCGCTTGAAGATGCCAAGCGCACTGTGGCTTTATCAAAAAGCCTGTTCAACAAAGGTTATGTCGACACGCTTCAGGCGACCATTGTTATCCCCTACCCGGGCACGCCGCTTTACCGCGAATGCAAAGAGAACGGCTGGCTGATGACCGAGGATTGGGACGATTTCGACCAGCGCATGGCGGTGATGAAATCTCCCCTAACCGAAGCCAATATCAAAGAGCTGACCCAGGAACTTTATAAGTCGTTTATGACCCCCAAGTTCATCCTGAGAAAAATAGCCGGAGTGAGAAGCTGGCCCGACATCAAATTCCTCTTCCGTGCCGCCGGCAAAGTCTTGGGACACCTGACAGATTTTTCGGCGAGGAAAGCTTAACAGCTAGACAGCTGGACAGAATACAGCTGGTTAGGAGGAAAGTGGGAAAGATTACTACCTTCAAAGATTTAATCGTTTGGCAAAAAGCTCACCGGCTTACTCTGGACGTTTACCAGGCTGTAAAAGATTTTCCCAAGTATGAAGAATTTGGGCTATCAAGCCAAATGCGTCGTTCCTCGTCTTCTGCACCATCGAACGTTGCCGAAGGGTTTAAAAGGAGAACCTCAAAAGACAGTTGTCACTTTTATAACCTAGCTGAATCAACTATAGAAGAACTAAAATATCAGCTGATACTGGCTAGAGATTTAAGTTATATTTCAGAAGAAAAATATGGTGAGTTAGAGCAGTCTGCTGAAGAGGTAAGCAAGTTGTTATCGGGTTGGATTAAGAGCCAAAGGAATTTATAAGATGGCTGTTCGGCTGTAAAGCTGTCCAGCTGTTGACCTTATGTATAAAGAGGAATTGGGACATCTGACTTTATCCCTCTTCGCCGGAGCGGTGATCGCGGTGATTTTTGGCAATCTCTGGGTCATCGCCTGGGCGGTACTTTCAGGATTTTTGATCGACGGCGACCACCTCTTTGATTATATCCGTTACAAGGGATTGAACGGTTTGAGCCTGAAGGAATTCTTTGGCGGGAGTTATTTCGACCAGTCCGGCAAGGTGATCCTGCCCCTGCACGGATTTGAATATTGCCTGATCTTCGCAGTGGTCGCTTACATTTTCACCGACTGGCGCCCGGCCATGCTGGCCTTAGCTCTTTCGCTTTTCTTCCATCTGGTCTTCGATACTCTGACCAACCATCCGATCTGGCCGACCTACTCAATACTGTTTCGCGCCTTCAACCGCTTTGATCACCATAAATTTGATTTCAAATCGAGACAAGCGAATAAGCTTGTCAGCAAGTAAGCCGTAAGCAAATGAACAATGAAATAATGGATCAATTACCCTCTCTCTCAATAGTTATTATCAACCGGAACGGCGGGAAGAAACTTCAGCGATGTTTGATGGAGGTTCGGGGGCAAGATTATCCCAAAGAGCTGATCGAGGCTCTGATTATCGACGGCGGTTCGACCGATAACAGTCGGGACCTGGCCAAGAAATACGAGGCCAAGTTTATCAACGGCGGTTACCCGGACAATCAGGAAAACCGCCGGTTCATCGGAGCTAAAGAAGCCCAAAACGAGATTATTGTTTGGCTTGATACCGATAATTATTTGACCAGCCTCGACTGGTTGAAGAAAATGGTCGAGCCGTTACTGGAAAACAAAAAGATATTTGCCTCTGAGACATACCATTACGCCTATCGGAAAAAGACCGGAGCCTTTAACCGATACTGCGCCTTGTTCGGGATCAACGATCCGGTAGCTTTCTACCTTGGTAAAGCGGATCGGGCCACCCATTATCAATCCAAGTGGCGGCTGATGGGAAAGGCCCGGGACAAAGGAAACTATTTTGAGGTAACTTTTAGCGGTGATCTGCCCACAGTCGGTTGTAACGGATTCTTGATTCGCCGCTCGGTCTTAAATAAAGTTTTAACTACGCCTGAGAACTACTTCCATATTGACGTGATTTACGATCTGCTCCTTAAGGGCTACAACAAAATCGCCTTCGTCAAAAGTGACATTATTCACGACACCGGCGAAAAGTTATCTAACCTTATGCACAAAAGAGTTACCTACTTCACTCAGCATGGCTTGAAACAGGGCCAAAACCGCCGCTACAAGGTATTTGATTCCTCCCGAAAACGTGATAAGTTGTTACTCTTGATGTTTGTCGTCTATACTATTACCCTAGTACGCCCTTTATTCGATTCCCTCCGCGGCTTTGTCCGCAAACCTGATTTTGCCTGGTTCCTTCACCCCATTGTCTGTTGGCTTTTCCTCATCAGCTACGGAGTGGTAATATATAAATCAGTTACAACAAAAATATTTGGAAGTTTTAAATCTACGGAGGCAATATGAAGGTGGTCATTTTGGCCGGTGGACTGGGTACCCGCATCAGTGAGGAAACAACTGTCAAGCCCAAACCGATGGTAGAGATTGGGGGCAAACCGATTCTTTGGCACATCATGAAAATTTACTCCCACTACGGGTTCAATGAGTTCATCATCTGTCTCGGTTACAAGGGTTACTACATCAAGGAATGGTTCTCAAACTACTGCGTCCACAACAACGACATGACTTTCGATCTTAAAACCAACACGGTTAAGTTCCACCGGAATCACAACGAGGAGTGGAAAGTGACTCTGGTCGATACCGGCGCCGAGACGATGACCGGCGGACGCTTGAAAAGAATCTCAAAGTACATTGGCAACGAAACTTTTTTGGCCACTTACGGTGACGGAGTGGGAGATATTGATATCAAAGCTTTGGTCAAATATCACAAAAAGAGTAAGAAACTGGCTACTTTGACTGCGGTCATTCCCGAAGGGCGATTTGGGGTTTTAGAGATCAATGATGAAAATGAAGTCTTGTCGTTCAGCGAAAAAACCGATAATCAATCCCGAATTAACGGCGGCTTCTTTGTGCTTGAACCGGAGGTCTTTAAATACATTGACGGCGACCCGACTATCTTTGAAAAAAAGCCGCTTGAGACGTTAGCCAAAGACCATCAACTTTCCGCCTTTGAGCACGACGGATTTTGGAAGCCGATGGATTCTTTGAGCGACAAGAACAAGCTCGAAACCATGTGGCAGTCGGGGGAGGCTCCTTGGAAAATCTGGGTTTAAGAAGATGAAGGAATTTTATAAAGGCAAGCGAGTTTTAGTTACCGGACACACCGGCTTCAAAGGAGCCTGGCTTTGCCAGATTCTTTTGGATTTTGGAGCCCAATTAGCCGGCTATTCCCTAAAGCCAAACACCGAGCCGAATTTATTCACGATTCTAAAACTAGACCAAAAGGTCAAGCACAAAATTGCCGATATTCGCGACTTTGAGACGCTAGACAAATTTATCAAGACATTTAAGCCCGAGATTATCTTTCACCTGGCAGCTCAGCCCATCGTCAGAGCGTCTTACGACGACCCCAAGTATACTTATGAAGCCAACGTCCTGGGTACTCTGAATGTTTTGGAATCAATCAGGTTAAATAAGGTCCCGGCCGGGGTGATTATTACTACCGATAAAGTTTACAAGAATCTAGAGAAAGATATTGCTTATAAGGAGGATGATGCTCTGTGCGGCTGGGATCCCTACAGCAACAGCAAATCGTGCGCCGACCTAGTCGTTTATTCCTACCAACAGTCATTTTTTAACCCGGAAAAATATGGTCAGGAGCATAAAACTCTAATCTCTTCGGCTCGTTCAGGGAATGTTATCGGCGGCGGGGACTGGGCGCAGGATCGGTTGATTCCCGATGTGATGCGGGCATTTTTGGTCGATCACAAAACTTTAGAGATTCGCAGTCCCAGAGCCGTCCGGCCCTGGCAGCATGTTTTCGAGCCTCTAAGCGGCTATCTCCTTTTAGGACAGCGTTTGCATCAAGGCGAGATCGACAAGGCCGGAGCTTGGAACTTCGGACCGTTTGATGCGGATATGCAAGAGGTCGAAAGCGTGGTTAAATTACTCATCGACGATCTTGGCGTGGGAAAATATCAAATCAAAGAAGATCATACCAAACACGAAGCTAACCTGCTAAAACTTTCCAATAAAAAAGCCTCGACTCAACTTCATTGGCAACCGCGATTCAGCCTCAAAGAGGCGATCAGAGAGACGGCGCGGTGGTACAAGACCTATTATGCCGGTAAAGATGTCCTGAAGTTATCAAAGGAACAAATAAAGCGTTTTTTTAATGATTGACGACAAAACAAAAGCCAAGATCAAAAAACTGGCCGAAGATTTTCTGAAAGAGGAAAAACCCTCTAATGATCGTGTCCCCGTTTCCGGGAAAGTTTTTGATCGGGACGAATTGACTAACCTGATCGAAGCGTCTCTCGAAGGCTGGTGGACCGAAGGGCCGTGGACAGCGAGATTTGAACAAGGACTCAAAGACTTTTTGGGGGTCAAATATGTCCACGCTTGTAATTCCGGCTCATCAGCCAATCTTTTGGCCTTTGCTACTCTCTGCTCCGAATCCTTAGGATCAAGACGGATCAAACCCGGGGACGAGGTCATTACTTTGGCCTGCGGTTTCCCTACCACGGTCAACCCGATTATCCAAAACGGTTGCCTGCCGGTTTTTATCGATATTGAAGCGAGCACCTATAATGTTGAGATTAACCATCTTGAAAAAGCACTTTCCCCAAAAACCAAAGCGGTTATGATGGCTCATACCTTGGGCAATCCGTTTAATCTCAAGGCTGTGACTAACTTTTGCCGCAAGCATAAACTCTGGCTGATCGAGGATAATTGCGACGCTCTAGGTTCTAAATATGAGGGAAAGTTTACCGGAACTTTTGGTGATATCGCCACGCTGTCTTTTTACCCGGCCCATCATATTACTACGGCTGAAGGCGGAGCCGTGATTACAAATAATTCGGAACTATCCAAGATCGCGGTCTCGATCCGCGACTGGGGACGGCATTGCTGGTGCCCAACCGGCAAAGACAACACCTGCAAGAATCGATTTAACTGGAAATTGGGACAGTTGCCCGAGGGGTATGACCACAAATATATCTACGGCGAGCTCGGTTACAACTTGAAAATGAGCGATCTGCACGCGGCCATCGGAGTGGCGCAGTTAAAGAAGCTTGATCGCTTCATTAAAATCAGAAAAGAAAACTTCGGGCTTTTAACCGATCGTTTAAAGAAATTTGAGAAATATTTAATCCTGCCTCAGGCGACAATCAATTCCGAACCCTGCTGGTTTGGCTACCCCATAACCTTGAAACCGGAGGTGGACCGACAGGCATTTCTAAAATATTTAGACGAGAAGGGCGTAGGTACTAGGCTTTTATTTGCCGGTAATTTGTTGCGCCAACCCTACTTTGAGCGCTTTTCGGAGGGAAAAGACTACAGAGTTGCTACGGAGCTAAAAAACACCGATATGGTGATGAACCGAACTTTTTGGCTCGGTTTAAGTCCGCTCACAACCAAAGAGATGATTGAGAAAATTAACCAAGTATTTCAAGTTTACTTTGAAAAGAGGCGAGATGATTAAAAATATACTCGTAGTTGGAGCGGCCGGCTTTATCGGCTCGAACCTAAGTCGCAAACTTGTAGATGCTGGCTACCGAGTAATCGTCTTGAAACGATCCGCTGACAATATTAGCCGACTTAAAGAAATTGAGGATCGGTTGGAATTTTACAATAGCGACAAGATTGATTTATCCTCAATATTTTCTAAGAACAAAATCGATCTGGCAATTAATCTGGCCACCAACTTCGGCCGGGCCAAAGATACTCCGGCAAGCGCGATCATCGATACCAACATTTTATTTGCGATAAGGCTGGCTGAGGCCGCTGTAGAATCAGACGTTAAGTGTTTATTCAATATCGACTCCTCTCTTGATCCGTCCGTTAATCTTTACGCTTATACCAAGAAAGTGACCAAGCAACTCCTAAAGGATTATTTTTCAGAGAAACTAAAGATCTTCAATCTGCGTCTGGAGTATGTCTATGGGCCGAATGATGATTTGAATAAACTGATCCCGATGGCAGTCGATAAACTCAAAAAGAATCAACCGCTTGAAATCTCCAAAGCCGAACAAGAGCTGGACTTTCTAAACATTGAAGACTGTACGGATGCTTTCCTCTATGTGATAAAAAATTGCGACGCGTTCAAAAATAGTTTCAATGATTTACAAATCGGTAGCGGCCGGACAACCAGTCTCAAAGACTTGATCCTACTAATCAAAGAGGTCGCCGGATCCGATTCAGTTATAAAATTCGGCGCTGTGCCCTATCGCAAACACGAACAAATGTATTCCAGAGCCGATTTGCAAACGATGAGGGATTGGCGGCCGAAGGTGAGTCTCAAAGACGGAGTGAAGCAACTAATCTCTTAAGTTCTGCAATGAAAATTCCAACTTTTTCAATACTCCTTCCAGCCCATAAAATAGGTAATTTTTTAGCCAGATACCCTAAGAAATTGCGTTTAGTCTTTCAATTCAAATGTCAAAATCAATTTCGATAATCACTGTCACTTATAATACGGAGAAATTTATCAGCGATTATTTTTCCAGTATTTTTAAAAATAAAGTCAAACCAGACGAAATCTTGATGTATGATGCCGGATCAACCGACCGCACAGTTGAGCTTATCCAGAATCAACTAAAACTTCATTCTGGAATCAAACTTATCCAAGGAGAAAATATAGGTTTTGCCGCCGGTAACAATCTCTTGGCTCAAAAAGCCGTAGGGGAGTATCTTTTTTTGCTTAACCCTGATACGAAACTTGACCCGGACTGTCTTGGCGAGTTGAAAAATGTCGCCGGCAAAGAAGAAGCAATATTAATTCCTCAACAACTTTATTTCAATGGTCGGAAACTAAGCCTTGGAGTCGGCGTTGATGTTTTCGGCTATCCCCTAAAGTCTAAAGAAATATTTTACGCCGACGGGGCGGCGGTTTTTATCCGAAAAGACCTGTTTACCAAGCTCGGAATGTTTGATAATGATTATTTCATGTTCCAAGAGGATATCGATCTTTCCTGGAGAGCCCACCTTATGAACATAAAATTACTACCGGTGCCCAAAGCATTAGCTTATCACCATGGCGGCGGCAGTATTGAAGGCGGAGTGCTCAAAGGCTCGCGAGTCATCACCAATGCTTTCCGGCGCTACTACGGCGAACGAAACCTCTGGCTGAATTTACTTAAAAATTATTCGTTCTGGGTCTTAATTCCAGTTTTTCCATTAAACTTCGTTATCAATAGTCTTGAGGTTATTCTTTTTTTGTTAACCGGGCGGTTTCGCTTAGCCTGGAGCTATCTTAAAGTTTGGGGTTATCTTATGAGCCATTCCTTACAAATTTTCAAAAAAAGATTCGCCGTTCAACAGAAAAGAGTGGTATCTGATTGGGTGATTATAAGGAAAATGTATCTAGGAAGCTCCAAATTGAGATTATTATTAACTGCTGGGCTACCAAGATTCCAATAATTAACTATCTATGAGATATTATTTTAATAAATCCGAATACGGCACCCATCAATTAATAGCCAACGAAATCGGCACTGGTAAAAAAGTTTTAGATGTCGGCTGTAACACCGGCTATTTGAAAAAACTTTCAGCCGCTAACGAATTTTATGGTCTCGACTTTAATAAAAAATACCTGAAGGTTGCCAAGGCTAACGGCTATGAAGAGACTTATTTTAGCAACCTTAACCAAGATACCCCGCCCAAAATATCGGAAAAATTTGATGTGCTGGTTTTCGCTGACGTTCTGGAACACCTTTTGGATCCGAGTAAAGTTTTACGATTTTTCCTGAAAAAGAATTTAACTAAAAATGGGCTAGTCATCATTTCTCTCCCCAATGTGGCCAATGTCTTGATCAGGTTCAAGTTACTTTTAGGAAAGTTCAACTATACTGAAAATGGCATTTTAGATAGCAGCCATCTACACCTCTATACGGCGGCCACCGCAAGGAAATTTATTTCAACCAGCGGCTTGTTGGTTATCAAGGAGTTGGCATCTTCTAATCGTTTCGGCCGGTTATTCAATATCTTACCGAGTTTGAGACGTCTACTGGGGCACAGTCTGATTTTTATTTGTAAAGTTGCTTGAAGGGCGCCATGCGTTCATCGAAAAAAATCTTATTTAACTTAAATACTTTCCCGGTTAGCGGCAATATTATCCCGCTTGTCGAGCGGATTCGTTTTTGGCAGAAAAAAAATTATACCTTGATCGTCTTTTCGAGCCGCGCCCTTAAAGAGAAAATCGATTCCTTGATAAAACTTGGTGAAAATCATCAATTCATCGAGTTAGAAAATTGCCGTGAAGTTACTAGCAAATTAGCCTTTATCACAGAATCCCTAAAAAGAAATATCCGCTCCTTAAGATATCTCAGGGAACTTAAAATGCGGATAGACGGGGGAATCATTTTTTCCATTTCGACAGTTCTTGATCTAGTTTTCATCCCATATATAATTAAAAGTCGCAAGAAATCGACAAAATGGGTTGTTGTATTCGATAATACCGTTCCCTTCACTGGTTCCGGAAACAAATTAATTCGTTTTATGAACTGGTCCTTCTTTCAAATCAGTTCTTGTCTGATCAAAAAAGCTGATCGTATCTTTGTTTCTTCGGAGAATGTCATACCGTTTTTAAAAAGAAGAAGATTCGAACCGGAACGAATTTTATCAACCGGGAACGGAGTGGAAGCCGATCTGATTAGAAAAGCTAAAGTTGATCCGGAATATAAAATTGACGCCTTATTTATCGGTCGTATCAACGAGGCTAAAGGCATATACGAAATGTTAAAAGTACTGGAACTGGTAGTAAAAGATATTCCCAGTTTTCAATTGGCGATCATGGGTAGCGGAGACGACACGACAGTCGCCAAATATCGGGAACAAATAAATAAGATGAAATTAGCCCGAAATGTTCAATTTTTAGGATATAAAAACGGCCAGGAAAAATTCAACATCATCAAAAGCAGTAAATGTTTTTGGTTCTTTAGTGAATCCGAAGGTTTCCCCGTTTCTTTAATGGAAGCAGTGTCTTCGGGTCTTCAGTGTTTTGTTTACTATCTGCCGGCCTATGATTACTATAAAAATAGCGAATTGATGATTTTTAAGCAGAAAGACAGCACCGCAGTTGCAAAAGCGGTAATTGACCTATTTAAGAAAAAAGATTTTGAGAATAAGGCCGGGTCTGCCCTACTCGATGTTTTTTCGTGGGCAAGGATCGCCGAGATGGAATTCGAGTCAACCCTCTAGCAAGTTTAGGGTCAACATTATGATAGAACAGCCCAGATATAGAAAAGTCCTAAATGCATTGGTAAAATGTCTGCCATTCGTGCTACTTTTTTTAGTTGCATTGATTCCCGTTTATTATACTCATGGTAAACTGGCAACCGGCGGCGATACGATCCTGCCGTTTGGCGCGGACGGAATCAAAAAATTTCTTTGGCAGTGGTATGACAGCGGAAACGGCCAGTACCTATCCCAAAACCTAGCGCCGCTATATCTCATCTATAAAATTGCGGGCTATTTTTCTCTGAGTCTGGCCACTATTTCAGCGGTAATCTTTTTCGGCTTGAATTTTATTGCCGGCTTGGCTATCTATAAGCTCAGTAATTTAATTTACCGGCCCCGAAACACGGTTTATTTGGCATTTCCGGTGATATTTTATCTGTTATCACCGGCGGTTCTAAACGGCTGGCATTATTGTTTCATCTACGCTTTTGCCCCTTGGTTTATCTTTTTTGTTACAAAAATACTAATGACTCGTCAAATAACAATCATCGACCTGATTTTGTCGAACATTGTTATTTTTTTTGCTTCGGTGGATCTACCTAATCCGAAATATTTATTTTTTCTATATTTATCCGCCTTGGTTGTGCTGATAATGGCTCTACTGATCAGAATAATCAATTTAAGATCGATTCTAAAAAATTGGTGGAAAATCATCTTATTTTTTCTTTTTTCATTTTATCTGCTTTTACCCTTGGCTTTTTTTGCCTTGAATTATACTCCGGAAGGTTACGGAGTCCATATCCGGCAGAACTATAGCGATTCGGGACAGTTTATGGATCAAGGGTCATCGACCATTGACCGAATGGTCCAATTGCATCATAACGGTGAAAATATAAATTCCGGCGAGAGGAAAATCTATAACAACTCCAATAAAATAGTCGTTGCCAGTTCAGTATTCTTTGTCTGTATACTACTTGGTCTGTTTCTCACCAAGAAAAATACGCCGTCCAAAATCGAACTGATATTTTTAGTCGCAATTTGTTTGTTTCTGTTTTTTGCCGTTGGGCCCAACCCGCCTTTGGGTTTTATCTATATTGCCGTGGTCTCGAATATCGGCCTGTTAGCCTTCTTAAGAACCACCGCCGGAGCCGTGTTCTTTTTATCAATTTTCTATTCGATACTATTGTTTGGCTTCATCGAAAAATTCAATCACAAATACAAATTACCAATCACGATATTATTATTCGGAGTGCTATTGGCGACAAGTTATCCGCTTGTGGACGGCAAGTTCTATGAGAATCTTGATATTGTCGGCAATCGGACCATAGATAAAAAAAGTTATGGAGTCAATATTCCGACTGAGTATTTCGAGATAAAAAAGTTGATTGATCAGAAGAAAATCGATGGTAAATTATTAAATTTGAAAAATGACTTATCTTACATGAATACTAATTGGGGTTACTTTGGTCCGAGCGTTTATAATTATTTGTTTAATTTTTATAATATCGGTTATGACAATATCTTTTCACGACCGGAGAATCACAGTGTTGCCTACACGCTTGATGACAAGTCTTTGATTGTCGATAAGACGAAACCGATACCCAAGGTTGATAAATCAGTAACTCTGGCTGATAATAATTTGCTAAATCTAAGGGGAGTCTCCCCGGACGATTTTCTACCCCATTTTTGGATTCCGAGCAAATCGTACCGGGAAGACAAGCTCCTGGGTGATCTGTCTACGGGCTTGGATAACAAACCTCTGGGCGAGGCTGTTTATCTTACAGGTCAGAACAAAGCGGATCTTACCTCTTTTGATAATTTGCCGGAAACTACATTGGTAAAACCAACTATTGAGTACAAAAAAATCAATCCGACTAAATACCGGCTGATAATTCACCGAGCTGAAACCGTATTTCCTCTTATTCTCAACGAGGCCTTCAATAACAACTGGAAAATATATCCGGTTAAATATCAAGTAGAGGATAAATCAAAGCTGTTAGCCGAATTGGACGATTACCAGATTATTAAAGACAATGATGATTTTCAGGCCAGCAAGAACGAAGTTGGAACCAATATCGGACAAGGTTTGATTTCCAGTCTTAGTGCCAATCCCAATGTCCGAGGCTCCCGACCGGATTTTGTCTCCAAAGATATGTTTGGTACAATTCAGAATGATAATCTTAAAACCGGCTCGTCGGTTGAGGCTTTGTTTCGTAGACCTATTTTAAACAATGACCGATTGGTGGCCAATGGCTATGCCAATTCTTGGCTTGTGGATCCCAAAGCCGTCTGTGGACAATCTAATTTTTGTCATCAAAACGCCGACGGGAGTTATGATTTTGAAACGGTAGTCGAGTTTACGCCTCAGCGGGTTTTTTGGCTCGGATTGATCACCACCTTAATCGCAATATTTTTTGGTTCATTTGCCCTAGTTATTGCTAAAATAAAAAAAATCAAGAGGAAGATATGATCCTGCTGGTTATTAGGAAAAATATTAAATACATAATTGTACTATTGTTATTTTTAGTGTTGCTACTTTTCGGCCGGAATTTCACCGGTACCGATGACCCTGTCGACAGCAGGATTAAACAGATAGAAAAAGAAATGGATTATGCTAAAAAAGGTATCTATCCCATTGAACCCAAAAGTAAGCCAGTTGCCCTCAATACGCCGGCTATTTATAAGAAGGGCGACTCGGTTCGGCTACTTTACGACCTTGAATCCAACAGCAAGCCGTTATCCCGGCCGTTTGAAGAAAGACCGATTGACATCTCGATATACCTCGACTCGGATTACGGAGATAAACAGCTAATCGACAACCTCCAAGTACCGGTTCCGACGGAAATTAATTCTCGGGAAGTTAAATTCACCTCGTTATTTGATAGCTCTAAAATAATCGTGGAGCGTAACGACTCTAGAACTACCGGCGAGCTTATTATCAGTGATTTGAAATCGTTTAGATTAAATGTCGAGCCATTCCGTCTCGATACATTGAACCAAACGATTGTCGGTAAACCCGATTTGTCCAAGATTACTTATCAAACAGTCGATTCTTTTACCGGCGCCTTCCCCTTTGTTTTTACCAGAAAACGGCAACTTGTCGGGCAAATCTTTTCTCCGAGTACCGAGCAAATTTCATCCGTGGATCTGGCATTGGCCTGGCGAGGTTCCGGCGGCTCCGGCAACTATCTGGTCGAGTTGAAAGAGGTCGCCAGCGACGGCAGTTACTCGGATCCGTTGTCCCATTATTATTTCAATAAAAACACGGTTCAGGATAATTTTGTCGGCGGAGATGTCTATCGAATTCCACTGGCGGCAAATCTCAATAAGGAGAAAAGGTATTTGATCAGTATCAGCAACTTAAATGTTCGATTTAATCTATTCAATACACTGAAAATCGGCGGCTCCGGCCTCCAAGGGGACGCGGCCAGCGGTACGATAATGACAATCGGAGACGGCAAAGAAAAATCGGTAAAACAATTATTTGTAAAAATAAACAGTTTTGATTCTTCCATATCTAACAGCCACCGTGTGCTTAATGGAGCGATTATTCAAGATGTAGGCAGCGGGGTTGGGATTTTTACCTATAAATCTTCAGGCGAGCCGATTGATTTTCTTGATCTTTATAAATCGGATTTAGGCACCAGCTTCGATAATATTGTTCAAGGGATTATTGCTCCGGCCAAAGGGGAAACCAGTTTTTATTATAAACTGGATACTATACACCCGTATGCCAAAATGGATTTGATTTTTGATCAGAATATAGCAGGCGCCTCCAAAAACCGATTGTTTTATTCATTTGATGACAAAAACTGGTTGCCGATTGATCAAAATCAGGACGAAAATTTGATTGTGGAGAAAATCGTGACCCCCTCCAATGCTCAGCAACAAACTGAACTGTTTGTCAAAGTCACCTACGATCATGATGATGCCGTTTATAAACAATCGCAATTTTTCGGGCTGAAAAGTTTAGAGGTACGAGCATCCTTAGTATTGAATAACTGATCGTAACTTTAGATGATGTTAAAAAAAATTGTTAAAAATGGTTTGTCCCAAAAAAATATTGATTTAGGTTTTGTCCTAGTCTCTTTTCTACTGGCAGTTTACTTAAACTGGTCTTTTGAACGGGCGATTATTTTGGCTTTACTGGTATATGTAATTTTAAACGACTTCAAACCCGATTTTTATAAAAAAGTGGCGATTATCTTTGCAGTCATTGCTGCAATGACGCTAGCTGTCAGAAATCCATCGATATCCGAAAAACTAAGTATCGTTTCTTTTATCTCCTTGATCATTTATCTGTTTTTTCAAATCCTGATTACATGGAGAACCAACCGTCCCGATCAAAAAAGAAATCATTAAATACCGGAAATAATTTACCAAGTCGATAACTATGTCAAACAAGACTAAGATATTATTGTTAGGCGGAGAAGGTTTTATCGGTCGAAACATATCTGATCTCTTAGCCAGAGATTACGATTGCTTCTCGGTTGGTCGAAGCAAGCCGATTTTCCCCGGTAGCCGAGCACAATTTATTGCCGCCGACCCTTATAAAGAAACAATTTCGGGGCGCTACGACGTGGTAATTCAACTGTCCGATAAATCTTTACAGTTAGATGCAAGTGATTCTTTGGGACTGCCGGACATTGAAAAGGCCGAAAAAAGGATACTTAAAAATCTTGATTTGATAATGCCCAAACAAGTAATCTTTTTTTCAACCGCAAACGTTTATCTGTCCCCGGATTCAAAATATGCCCGGGCTAAGTTATTGATCGAAGATATTTACAGAAAATATTGCCAAAAAAAACATATCGGCCTGTCGATATTACGATTGTTTAATATTTTTGGGCCTTACCAATTACCATACGCAAAAGGAACAAAAAAGTATAAACGGGGGAGTCTGGTGGCCAAAATTATCTACAGTTATTTCGCCAAGGAGCCGATCGAGATCAATGATTTAAACGCTCAGAGAGACTTTATCTATTCATTAGATATGGCGAAGTGTATTCAGGTGATTATCGAAAGGAAGCTTTTCGGTATCGATGATCTGGCAACGAATAAAATGATCACAATCGGCGAATTATTATCCAAGATAAATCTTTTTCTGCCTCAAGATATAAAATTTACCGATAAAAATATTAACGAAGAAACGTGCCCGGCGGCAGACAGCCGGGTGATAAAGCTGATTCGGCCGTCGGAGCTGGAGAAGTCGCTTGAAAAGACCGTCAATTTTTATAAAAATAATTGGCCGCTAATTAAGGCAATCCAAAATGCTAAATAAAAAAATTATTATCATCGGTGCCGGCATTGCCGGCCAGCTACTAGCAAAAAATATCCGGATGCATTATTCGCACATCCAAATAGTCGGTTTCGTCGACGACGATATAAATTATCAAAAAGCTGACAATGTCGGCAAGATCGTCGATCTGCCAAAGATAATCAAGGCGTCAAAGATTAATGAGCTGGTTATCTCGATTCCGTCAGCCAGCGGCGAGCTGGTCAGGAAGATATTATTGGTTATTCAGGACAGCACCGTACCGATCAAGATTGTTCCACGAGATCAAAGTATCATTAGTTATAATAAAGTCGAATATGGCGATGTAAAAGACTTGGCAGAGGAAGATTTTCTCGGTCGCCCTTTTATTAAAAGAGATATTCTAAAATTAAAATCATATTTCAGGCATAAAACTATTTTAATCACCGGCGGGGCCGGTTCGATCGGTTCGGAGATCGTTCGGCAGCTTTTAAGTCTGGATGTCAAAAAGGTCGTTGTCTATGATAACTCGGAATTTTTGACTTTTAACTTGGATCAAAATTTGCAGGAGAAGGAGATTGAGAGAGATCGCTATCGTCTCGTAATCGGCAATATTTTAGATCAAAGAAAATTGGAAAAAATTATCAAATTGGAGAAACCGGACATTATTTTTCATGCCGCCGCCTACAAGCATGTTTATCTGATGGAGGATAATCCCGAAGAAGCGGTAATGAACAATTTGATCGGTACCAAAAAAGTCGTCGACATCGCCGTCAGAAATGGGATTAAGCATTTTGTTTTTATCTCGACTGATAAAGTTGTTAATCCAACCAGTATTATGGGAGCGACTAAAAAACTGGGCGAGTATTATATTAAATTTGTTGAGAAAAAATCGAAAACCAAATTTACAATTGTCCGCTTCGGCAATGTTATTAACTCAAACGGATCGGTTTTGCCTCTCTTTGACCGGCAGATTAGGGAAAATGGCTATATCACAGTTACCCACAAAGATATTCGAAGGTATTTTATGTCAATAAAGGAAGCCGCCCACCTTGTGATCACCAGTGCTTTTCATGACCAGGAGGGTAACGTCTATGTGCTTGATATGGGAGATCTAATCAATATTTACGAGGTGGCTAAATGCCTGATTCGGAGTAAATCTTTGGTTCCCGAAAAAGACATTGCAATCAAATTTATCGGTCTTAAAAAAGGGGAAAAAATGATTGAGGAATTGTTCACCGACAAAGAGAAGAAAAATTTGACCAAAACAGATATCGAGGACATTTTCTGTCTAAAAAATTTCGGTGATTGCTCGTATGATATCGAACAGATCATTATCAAGATTGAAAAATTAGCCGCGCAAAATATCCCCGGTCTAAAAGGATTTTTGAAAGAAATTTTTCCATCGCTGTTGTCAAAATAGTTTGGTAGGGATTAATACGAATCAATTTGGCTATTTAAAAGGCGATTAAGTTTGCCTGTGCAATAAAGTACGTCGTAAAAGATATTTTGCTTTTCTTTTCAAATAAGACGAGGTTTGTATATGCTGGGTAGCGCCAGAGACGAAGTTAATTCTCTGCAACTGGCTACGAAAATCTACCATCCTTCATATATTAGTCTGGAGTTTGCCCTAAACTATTATGGGATTATCCCCGAAGCGGTTTTTACGGTTACTTCTGTGTCTACTAAAAAGACTGCGTTCTTTGGAGTACCGGAGATCGGAGGATATTTTTCTTACCAAAATATTAAAGCTTCTGCCTTCGGTGGATTTCAGACCTTCATGGAGGATGGCGTTTCTTTCAATCTAGCCGAAATGGAAAAAGCCTTGGTCGATTTTTTTTACATTAACCGTAATGCAATGGGTGGCACCAAGCTCAACTTTGCAGGATATCGTTTCAGCGAAGCACATCGCTACAATCAAGCAAAGATTTTACGGTATGCAAGAAACTTTGAAAATAAAAAAACACTATTTTTAGCCAAGAACTTTAATAAATATTATAATAAAGACACATTGGTTAGGTTCTGAGGTAAAAATGTTGCTTAATAAACGAAATCTTGAAGATTACACCGAGAAAAACGGATTTACCCAAATACCTAGATTCAGCCGGCTGATTTGACTAAGTTGGAACCGATTGCTATTGTAAGATTACAATCAAATATTTATCAAGAGCGGCGGGAGAGAATTGGCTCGATGATCGCCCAGCAAATTACGTCTAAACGTATAGTGCTAAATCCAAGGCCTCAGAAGGCAAAGATAAACAAAATAATCTTGCCTTTAGGCGAGATTTTTGTTTCAATGCTTTGAAATATTATGTCATTCTGAACTTGATTCAGAGCCTGCCCCGTACTCGATACGGGGATCCGGAAATTAATAACCTAGATTCCGGATCAAGTCCGGAATGACAAAAAGGAGAAAGATGCAAACGAGACTTTTTACTTCAGAGTCGGTGACCGAGGGACATCCGGATAAAATGGCCGATCAGATCTCCGACGGTATTTTGGATGCTATCTTAGAGAAAGACCCTAAGGGACGAGTGGCGGTTGAGACACTGCTTACCAACGGCATTTGCTTCATCGCCGGCGAAGTGACGACCGACGCCTACGTTGATATGGCCGGGATTGCTCGAAGTATCATCAAAGAAATCGGCTACGACGGTTGCGGTTTCCATCACCAAACCTCAGGTGTAGCCATTGCCATCAAAGAGCAATCTTCGGACATCGCTCAAGGCGTAGATAGCTTCAAAAAAACCGAATCGGGAAAAATTGTCAAAGAAGATCTGGAGCACTTGGGTGCCGGAGATCAAGGTCTGATGTTCGGCTTTGCCTGCAAAGAGACCCCGGAGCTGATGCCATTACCCATCGTTTTAGCCCACAAGCTTTGTGAGCGGCTAACTTACGTGCGCAAAAAAGGGATTATTAAAGGGCTGCGACCAGATGGCAAGTCACAGGTGACGGTGGAATATCGGGACGGTAAACCGTTTCGCATCGACACGGTTCTGATTGCGGCTCAACATGATCCGGACAAAAAACCCTCGGTTCTCAAAAAAGAAATCGAAAAAAACGTCATCGCCATTGTCTTGAAAGAATATGGCTACAAGATCGATTCTAAGACCAAAATCTACATCAACACTACCGGCAAGTTCGTTATCGGCGGACCGGAGGGCGATACCGGTTTGACCGGCCGAAAGATCATTGTCGACACTTATGGCGGCTATGCCCGCCACGGCGGCGGAGCCTTCTCTGGTAAAGACCCGTCGAAAGTCGACCGCTCCGGAGCTTACGCCGCTCGCTGGGTAGCTAAATCAGTCGTTGCCTCCGGCTTGGCGGAAAGATGCGAGATCCAAATAGCCTACGCCATCGGCCGTCCGGAGCCACTTTCTATCTATGTCGACACTTACGGTACCAGTAAATATTCAAACGAGGAAGTCGTGGCCAAGATTCACCGGAACTTTGATCTGCGCCCAGGTATCATCATCAAAGACCTCGGTCTGCGCCGGCCGCTTTACCGGCAGTGCGCCGCCTATGGCCACTTCGGCCGCAACGACTTGAACCTACCTTGGGAAAAAGCTAAAAAGATCAAATAGCGAGACAGTCATACAGCTGGACAGAATACAGTCTTGTTATTTTTCACAATCCAACTGTATAGCTGTTTGGCTGTAAAGCTGAGATATATTTATTATGAATTTACTCATTGCCGGCACAATCGGACTAGACGACATCAAGACTCCTTTTGGCAAGGTAGAGTCTGTTTTGGGCGGCAGTAGTATTTATGCCTCCCTTGCCGCCTCGTTTTTTGGTCCTTGCGGCTTGATCAGCATCGCTGGTCAGGACTTACCTTCCGGCAGTACCACAATGCTACAAAAACGGGGAATCGACCTTAAGGGTTTAGAAATGTCTGATAAAACCTTCCGATGGAGCGGAAGTTACGAGTTTGACATGAATGAGGCTAAAACGCTTAAAACTGAACTTAATTCACTTCAGGGATTTAATCCCAAGTTGCCTGAGAACTATCAACAATGTAAAGCCGTTCTCTTGGGCAATATTGACCCAATAGTCCAACTAAAAATTCTAGACCAAGTCAAGGGTGATCCATTCTTAGTGACCGATACCATGAATTACTGGATAGAAAGCCAACCGAAACAATTACGAAAAGTTTTAGCACGAAGCGATGTGGTTGTCATCAACGAAGGAGAAGCCCGTCAGCTTTTCAATACTCCCAATTTAATTGTGGCTGGCCGAGAACTCTTGGCCTTGGGACCAAAATATGGCATTGTTAAGAAAGGCGAACACGGCGCCTTGCTTTTTTCGGAACACAAATACTTTTCCGCCCCGGGTTATCCTTTGGCTGAGCTCAAAGATCCGACCGGTTGCGGAGATTCTTTTGCGGGTGGCTTGATAGGATATTTAACCAAAACGAACGATTTTTCTGAATCAAATCTTCGACGCGCCATTATCTATGGCAGCATTGTCGCATCTTTCTGCGCCGAAGAGTTCGGAACCGGATATATTAACAACATTAAACTAAATGATATAAAGGAAAGATACGATGCCATTAAAGAAATCTGTAAGTTCTGATTATAAGGTTAAAGATCTCTCCCTCGCCTCTTGGGGTCGGAAGGAAATCGAGATTGCCGAGAAGGAAATGCCTGGGTTGATGGCGGTTCGCAAGAAATATGCGGCCAAAAAACCTCTGAAAGGTGCCCGGGTCACCGGCTCGTTGCATATGACCGTCCAAACCGCGGTTCTGATCGAAACGCTGGTGGCTCTGGGAGCGCAGGTGCGCTGGGCCAGTTGCAACATTTTTTCAACTCAGGACCACGCTGCCGCCGCTATCGCCAAAGCCGGCGTTCCGGTTTTTGCCTGGAAAGGCGAGACGCTGGAGGAGTATTGGTGGTGCACCGACCAGGCTCTCAGATTCCCCGGAGGCGAGGGTCCGAATCTTATCGTCGACGACGGCGGGGATGCCACGCTCCTGATTCACAAAGGTTATGAGGCGGAGAACGATCCCAAGATATTAAATATTAAGCCGGCGAATCATGAAGAGGGCGTAATCCTGAATCAGCTTAAGTCAATATTGAAGGAAGATAAAACTCGTTGGCACCGGACCGTTAAGGAGATGAAAGGAGTTTCGGAGGAAACGACCACCGGTGTTCATCGGCTATATCAAATGCTGGAAAATGGTCGGTTATTATTTCCAGCTATCAATGTCAACGATTCGGTGACCAAGTCGAAATTTGACAATCTTTACGGTTGCCGTGAGTCTCTGGCCGACGGTATCAAACGGGCGACCGACGTAATGATCGCCGGCAAGGTCGTGGTTGTTCTAGGCTACGGCGATGTCGGCAAGGGCTGCGCCCACTCGATGAGAAGCTACGGCACCCGCGTCATCGTCACCGAGATCGACCCGATCTGCGCCCTGCAGGCGGCGATGGAGGGTTACAAGGTTACAACCATGGAAGAAGCGGTCAAGGAGGGCAATATCTTTATTACCACCACCGGCAACCGCGACGTCGTTTCATTTGAACATTTAAAGTCGATGAAGGATCAGGCCATTGTTTGCAATATCGGCCACTTCGACAACGAGATTCAGGTCGACAAATTGAACGCCGACAAGACCATCAAGAAAATCAATATCAAGCCGCAAGTCGACAAATACACTTTCAGAGACGGCCACTCGATATTTCTGCTGGCCGAAGGCAGACTGGTAAACTTGGGTTGCGCCACCGGCCATCCCTCGTTTGTCATGAGCAACTCATTTACCAACCAAACTCTGGCTCAGCTTGAGCTCTGGACCAAGCCGCACCAGATCGGGGTTTATCGTCTCCCCAAAAAACTGGACGAGGAAGTGGCTCGGCTTCACCTAGATCAGCTCGGCGTTAAACTAACCAAACTGACTCAAAAACAAGCCGACTATCTTGGACTCTCCCCCGACGGTCCGTTCAAAAGCGAACATTACAGATACTAAAATCAAGCGGCCGACTCCAGAGGAGACGGCCCGGCTTGATCGTGGCTAATGTGCCTTACGATTCCATATCGATCCCAAGGAGAAGCCCCTGGAGCTGATCGACCTCCAGGCCATAGGCGGCCATCGCGGCGTACATCGCCTCGGAGCTTATTTCGCCTCTCTGGAATGCCCGAACTGACGCCATGAGTTCCTGTCCAGCTGGTGGAGTGTGTGGACCGAAGCCCAGCGCGAGTTTGGCGTTCAACTCTCCGAACTGTAACAACCCCGCCGTTTCCTCATCTGTGAGACCACGATGGATCAGGTCGATCGCCTTTCCGGCGATTCTCTCAGCGATCTCGATGCCGGCAGTTACGACCAACTCATCCGTGATTCGGTTACTCTTCTCCTTCTGTTCTTCCGCCCAGTCATTGAACTCCTCGCGCCACTCAGCAAAGAGTGGCTGGTACTCTTCGACGCCAAGCATTGGTGTGAGGTGGTCTTTCGGCATACTGGACTCCTCGCGAATCTCAGGATTAAGTGCAAGTATTATTGAAATTATCATAATTATTTGATTAATACCAGATGCGAAGATTGAACCGACCATGTGTGCGTGGTATTGTTAATTTATGAAAGCAAAGTTTTTTCGTTCTAACTGGTTTCCGCTTATCCTCTTTTTTTTGATCTCATTGATCTTGCTCGGGCCGATGCTACTGAAGCCAGGTCTGCCTTTCAAATACGACTGGTCGTGGCCGTTTTTTGATATGAAAATTTATTTTCAGTCAATCTTGGGAGCCGGCAACCAAGGTTTGCAAGCCATTTTTGGCAAAAACTTCTTTTTTATTCTCGGGCTTTTGTGTTTTATTAAATTCCCGCCGGAGTTACTGCTCAAAATATTCCTGGTCTTGGCCCCGACCCTTTCGGCCTACGGTTTTTTCCTCTTCATCCGCCAGCGGGTTCAAAGTAAAATTATCGCTTACGCTTCTCCGATTATTTACGCTTTTACACCCTATATTTTCATTCGCACTATCACCGGTTTTAGTACTTCGATCTGCGCTTACGCCGCTTTGCCCTACTTATTACACTGGTATTTTGGGGATCAAAAAAGTAAATGGATCGTAAAATATCTAATCATCGGGTTTTTATTCGCTCTGGTGTTTTCTCAGGCCCAAGCAGGCATATTACTCACGTTAGTTTTGGTGGTCGATCTAATCATTTCGATATTTCGCAAACAGTTTTGGCAGAGACTCAAACACTTTCTACTGACAATGGCCGCGCTGGTATTTTTCCACTTGCCGTGGATTATCTCTTCGATCATCTATTCGAACAAAAACCCCGTTCCTTCCGGTGGCGAGGTCACAACCTTAAAATATATTGCTGATCTGCCGCATAGCTTGCGAAATGTGTTAATGCTTTCAGACCATCAGATCGCCCGCGATTTTTTTTATGCTTTAAGTCGCGAGAGACTTTTTATCTTGGGTTTCGGCTTGTTTTTTTTGGTAATGCTCTGCTCAGCGTTTAATAAAAGACAACGCAGGCTGGTTTTGGCTTTCGGTATCAGCTCGCTACTGATCTTGCCATTCACTGTCGGTCCAACCGGACTTTTCCAGCCTGTTTTCGCTTGGTTTTTCAATCATTTTCCATTTTTTGCCATCTTTCGCGAGACTTATCACTTTGAATTTTTACTGGCAGTTTCTTGGGTTCTGTTATTTTCTTTTGGGGCTGATTGGTTGGTCGAATCAATTCCAAGATTTCTTTCTAACAAAAGGATTGTCATTCCTGCGAAGGCAGGAATCCAGTCATTATTAGTGTTACCGCTACTGCGGGATCCCACAAGCGCGGGAGATTCGCCCGCCTCAAGCGGGAATGACGAGCGGAGAAGCGGGGCTTGTCTAATGTTCGAGATAATAATTTCAAGTCTGGGACTGTTTATTATCGCACCATACTTAACCTTTAACTTTGCCGGATATCTGAAACTTCAGACCATTCCGCCAGAATATTCGCAATTGAAATCATATCTTACCTCCTCGCCAACCTGCCGCAAGATTTATTACCCACCGGATCTGGGTTTTATCTATTTTAAGAATGATGCCAGTCAAGATGCCGCTAACTCCGATCTTTTGGCGGACAACGTTGGCGTTTCGTATCTGGGATTTGCGTCCTCGGTTTTGAGTACGGCTTCGCCGGAGATGTTTTACCGTAACCACCTAACCTCGGAATTTTTGGAGAAAATCGATGATGGCAGTTTCACTTCGTTGTTTCAAAGTGGCGGCTTAGATTGTCTGGTGATGCGGACGGATATTGATACGAAATATGATCAGGTCTCTGGCCTCTGGCGGGATCCGGACAAAGCGGTGAGGGAGAAATGGTTTCAGTCGGATATGCTGGCGCTGGCGAGGAACAAAGTCGGGTTTGAGGAGGTGAAGCATTTTGGAGACAAGATATTTGTCTTTAAAGTTAGTCCAAAAGTCCAAAAGTCCAAAAGTCCGGAAGGAATTTCTCTAGGACCCCCGGACTCAGAACTCAGGACTTACCTGCCAATTTTTTCCTGGGCTTCAAACGACTACGACTATCGCGAGGGTTGGAGCCGGGGACGCTATACTTTTTGGCGGAAAAACCTTTTTGCCGGCTTGGAGCAGGACTTTATTTATACCACGCACTCCGGCACTGTGCTGACCGGAAAAATCAACGCGAGGGGCGACTACGAGCTCTGGGTGCGTTACCTCAACGGAGGCACACCGGGCGAAGTTGATATCAAGATTTCTACTGACAACCGACAACCGACAACCGACAACCGGCGAGCCGCCAAGGAGCCTGGCGAGGAGCGGTTTGTCTGGAAAGACCTAGGGCCGGTGACTCTCGACGACGACCGGCAAGTAACCATCACCAACATCTCCGGCGAAAACGCCGTGGCGGATTTAGTACTAGTTCAAAAATGAGCTTGACAGAATAAAGTTGGACGGAAAACAGCGATTGTCCAACTGTCCAGCTGTTTAGCTGTTTAGCTTTAAGATTTTGTAGGGCAGACGGAGGAGGCGCATCAGAAGAGCGGTGAAGACGCCGAAGTGCTTTTGGAAGTAGTAGTTCTGGCTTTGATAGTACATTCGGCGCTTTTGGCTGTCAGTGTTGCCAGACTCTTCGAGGTGGATGATTTTCGCTGTACAAAGTACGGCATTTTTTAGTTTAATATTATTTAGGCGGCGGCAGAGATCGTCGTCTTCCAGATACATAAAGAAGTTCTCGTCGAAACCGCCGACCTTATCGAAGTTGGCCTTTTTGATCATCATGGCGGCACCGGAAACCATCTGGGCGTAGAAGTAGTCTCTCTCTGTTATGTCATTGCGAGGAGTCATCGACGCGGCAATCTCCGTTTTTACGAATAGAACCTGTCCTGAGCTTGTCGAAGGATTGCCACGCCCTCTCAAAGCCGAGGGCTCGCAATGACTGTCTAAGGGTGATTTCCTATGCCGCCTGAAAGTGATTTTTCCAAGCGACATAAAGTCGGAGAAAAAATGCCGTTGAAGCGTTACCCCATCTTTTTGGTAGAGAAGCGGGGCCAGAGCCCCGACCTCCGGATGCTTTTTTAAGAATACGAGTAAACTAGCTACAGAAGCATCGACTATCAAGGTATCAGGGTTCAGAAACAAAAGGTAGTCGCCTTTGGCTTGTTTGGCGCCCAGATTGCAACCCGCTCCGAAACCTTTGTTCCGTTCATTTTGAAGTAAAATTATCTCGTCGTCATCAAGCTCTTTCTGGTAAATTTCCGCGTCGTTATTTACCACAATAATTTCGTACTCCAATCCCGAAGCATTTTTCTTGAAACTCAAAATACTCTCCTTAATGAGATCGAGAGACTGGTAGTTGACGTAAACCACTGATAAATCCATAGTTACCAAGGACGACTACACACAGAAATCATACACAGAAAGGGCACTGACATTCTGAATTTTTGGATTATTCTGTGTCCCTTCTGTGAATAATTTCAGTGTGTGTCGTGGTCAATATTACTTTCCAAACAGCTTGGCGAGGATCCCGCCAACTCCTTTGACGGCTAAGATGCGTTTAAGGGCGGTTTGGTAAAACTTATACGTCAGGCGGTTGGCTTCAAAGTACGATGCCGGTTTGTTTTTGATGAATCGATCTTGGTCGATAAAGTCGGACAAGGGCTTGAGCAGGTTTGACCAAAGATAGTCTTTTTTGACTTCTGCCAAATTTTTTTGGCAGATCGAATAAAAATCGCGATCAAGCAACCTATGAATCGCCTTTTCAATCTCATCAACTTTTTCGTATCCGACGACAATCCCCAGGCCGCGTTCCTTGACCAGCTCGGACATCGAATCGCCCTCGGTGGCGATGACCGGCAACCCGTGTCCGATATAGTCCAAGATTCTGGTGCGGAAAGAAAAACGGGTTTCGAGATCCTTAAAATGAGTTGAGATACCGAGATAAGAATTATTCAAAAGTTGATGCCGGTCTTTGTAAGCTACCCAGTCGTGGTTTAAAAATATTTGCTTGTTGAGAACTCCCAGTTTTTCAGCTAATTCTAGCGCTCTTGATGCCATCGACATCTCCGGTATATCGGGATTGGGGTGCTTTAAACCCATAAAAAGTAGCTTCACGGACTTATCGGTTTCAGAGACGTCGGCAACCGCCTTGATAGCCGAGAGAGGATCGAACCAATTCCAAACTCCGCCGGCCCAGATGATCACCTTGTCCTCTTTGGAATAGTTAGGGATCATTTTTTGGATGAGGGTGGTATCACTGTTTGTCATCCCGAACCCCGTATCGTGGTACTGGGCAGGCTTATTTCGGGATCCCAGTGTATGTACAGGGGATTCTGAAACAAGTTCAGAATGACAATTAAT
>JAKAMI010000038.1 GCA_021812945.1 bacterium | reverse complement strand
GTCAAGAAGCGGGCAGTTTAGAGTTGCTCTGAGTAAGGGCTGGGACACTTTTAAAGTTGTAGCTGAGAGTGAGTTAGAGGGAGGGGAGATAGAAAAAGGCAAAATTCATCTCGAGGCTGTTCAGACGGACCCAAGTCGAGGTGAGCCACCGAACGATGTATTTGATTTTGATCCGGCGGATTTAGCACAGTTAAGTAATCTTTATGAGATAATTGATGGTGACGCAGGTTCTGAAGAAATGGTCGAAGGGGGTGAGGGGGAATCCAGAGTAAAGAAAAAAGCAGAACCTAAAAAGTCTAAGGAAAAGAAAAAAACAAAGCCTGAGCCCGAGGAAGTTTTTCAGGAGGAAAGAAAGGAAGGCGACCCGAAGATTGAATTTACAGATAAGGAAAAAGAAGAATTGAAGAATGCAATTTCAGGCGTTTGTTATGATGCGGGACGCCGACGTAAGATTTCGGAGATGTCCGGAGCCGAAGAAGTGGCAGTTGCTAACTTCGAAGCTGTCTGTACAACTTTATTTAATGCTAATCCGGAACGTAAAAAGGTTATTGAAGAAATACCCGAAAATAAATGGATTTTTACAGATCTAGGATCAAACAGCGTTCATTTCAATGTCGCGAAAACCAGAGAAAGAAAGTTGCCCGCGTTCATAGTTAAGTTTACCGGAGATGAGAATGTTGCTATCGGGGCAAATCAGTCAGTGCCCGGTGGGGATTTCAGAGCGCATTGGTACGATCCCAACAGAGAGGCCGGAAAGCGTTGGGTTGATTTTGATTTTCGCGAAGCCGCCAAGGATGACAAAGAGAGAGAAAAAGACGAGCGGGGAATCCGCGATTGGTTGAGAGGGCGAGGTTATACAAACAATCTTGGCAAGATTGAAACGGAGGAAAATATTAAACAAGCCAGCGAGGCGATATTGATAGCGGGCGTTGATCTTGCTTTCTACCGCGGAGGGGAGTATTGCTTGGCCAATCGTAAACCCGAAGGCGGAATAGAATTAATCCGTAGAGATAAAGATCATGTCGAGCTCGGCAGATCTGATTTTGCGCTTGAAAACCTGCGGGGGATGAAGGCGATAGGCCGACCAAAAACTGCTGAAAAAGGTGATGAAAAGACTGCCAGACTAAGAGCTGAAGATGAAGCGGAAGATAAGCGTAAGGCCGAAGAACGCAAGTCATTAACAACAGCAGAAAAAACAGCTCCAGATCCGGAAGCGGCTGAGAAAATGGTAAACTTGCTTGAGAAGGCCGGTAAGAGGGATGCTGAAGAAGTTCGAGAATTACTTTACAATCTAAGAACGGTACTTGAAGCAGAAAAAGTGGCTGGAACAGGAAAACTAAAAGCTCGAGTAGATCAAATCCAAGAAAAAGAAAGTTTCATTGACGGAAATGTAGCCTATCTGCCACGCGGAGGAGAAGCAATATTCATCGGTGATACTCACGCAGATTCTCAATCTCCAAGGGCGATATTAGAACAAACTCGCTTTGTTGAAAGGGTCCAAAATGGCGAAAACCTGACACTAGTTTTTCTCGGTGATTATGTAGATCGAGGAGATCATGAAATTGAGAACATTGAGCTTATATTTAGCTTAAAAACTCAATTTCCAAAAAACGTAGTTTTGCTTCAGGGTAATCATGATGAAAGAGGTGGAGTTTCAGACTATACTTTCGATGAAGCTTTAATCAAGAAGTTTGGTCCGGATAGAGGTAAAGAAATCTGGGAATGGTATGTTGGTATGATGAACGAACTTTTCCCAGATGCAGTTGTAACGGCGAGCGGTGTGGTTGGAGTGCACGGCGGAATTGGGGATTTTCATTCATTAAAAGACTTACAGAACCCAGACAATCTCAGCGCCTTACATTGGTCTGACCCGATGGCTGGAGAAGCAAACGCATTTAAAATTGAACCGAATCTTCGTGGCGCAGGTTATGAATTCGGAGGGGGTGTGTTGAATAACTTCTTAAAAGAAGTCGGCGCAACGATCTTGATCCGGGGACATGAGGACAATTCCGGAATATTAACAGTAGATGGTAGGGGGAAGTTGGCGACGGTATTTTCAACCGGCAGAGGTAGTTCAGAGTCTGCTTATAGGGGTCGGGCAGTTTTTGCCAGAATAAATATGGAACAGGATATCGAAGAATTAACTCCTGATATGCTTGTACCCGTGGATTACGATCAAGCTAAGAATGTTTACCCAACTGCACAGCGTCTTGCAGGAGAGAGCGCAGCACGGGCAGCAACTGGTCCACCTCCACCAGAACCAGGTGGGGCATTCTCGGCGATTGAAGACCGAATTACGGGGCAATTTCCCGATATACCAAGGGACAAACTCGAGAGGGTGGAATATTCTGCAGTGGCAAAGCCAAAAGATGGTCCCGGAATGATCGAGTGGTTGTTTGCAATTGATGCCGATGGGAACTCGCCAGAAGTAGTTGTTCTTGGGACTGACAACATTTTTCATAGGTGTAAAATGAACGAGAATGGGAATATGTTTATAAAACCAGATATAAACTCAACTTCTCCAGAAAGATTACTTAGTTATGAGGAGAGTGGTAAATTTTTACTAGATGGCTCACAGTATTATCTAATTCGGCCATAGTTAAATGACAGATTTTTATAGTCAACCGCCAATTAAAGAAGACAGGGGAGGAGCAAAACCGGAGAGGCCGGGTGATTTGACAAAGACGGTTGATGATCCAAATGTGGCACAGGGGGCACAAGTAGCTCCGATTCTGCCGGCTGAGGCGGCTGTGACACCATCGGGGACTTCAGATCATGAGCGGATTGTAATGCATGCGCCGGGGGTGGGCGATAGGGTTAATCCCGAAGAACCGATGGTGGCACCATCACCGGTCGTCAGACATTCCGAGACTCCGGCTTTGCAAGTGGCGAGTCCGGGTGCTACTGAGACGGCAACGCCAATCCCAACACAAAGTACGAATCCGGCTCAACCGATCGGGCCAGCGACGGCCGTTCCAGGAGTGGCGGAGGAGGTGCCGAGTCAGGTACCACAGAGTTCGGAAAAGGCATATCACGAGCATGGAGGTTTGAGGCTAGAGGATACGGCGGAGGCTGCGAGTTTAGAATTGACTCGTTATGGTAAGGATTCGACTACAATTCCCACCTCGCAGGAGTCAAAGCCCACCTCCGAGGAAGGAATTGTCAATCCGAATATTTGAATCATCAGTGCAAATCAGTGAATAAGATCTGTGGTTGTTTATGAATACGTATCAAGCTGTGGATTATGCTAATACTCCCGTTGACGGAGCATCCGGAGGCGGGGGAATGGTTATAGTTGGAATTACCCTCGGGATACTGGTAGTCCTGCTGGTGCTTTTTTTGTTGATCAAAAAATACATATCTCGCACATTACAGCTGAAGCTGTCCCGCGACTGGCAGATGTTAAAGATAAGGGTTCCAAAGGAAAGAAAACCGGAACAGGACGAACAGAGAATGGACTTTCGCGAAATGCTCTCGGTGATCGAGCCGTTTTTTGCCAACTTCGGCGGACTCTACAAAAGGAGCATCTGGGGGCATTGGGGCCAGCCGCCGATCTCGCTAGAAATAATCGCCAACAGGGGAGTGATCAGTTTTTACATTGGCTGCACCAAAACTCTGATGCCTCTGATCGAGAAAAACATTCACGCCGAGTATCCGCATGCTCTAATAGAAAAAGCGGCACTCAAGGATTTCAGCATTTTTCAGGGTAAACAAGGAAAAGTCGATGTCGCCACCTTAAAATTGAATAAACGCTATATCTTTCCCCTTCGAACCTACAAACTTCTAGAACATGACGGCTTAAGTCAGATCACCAACGCCTTTTCAAAACTGAAAACCGAGTCGGCGGCGGCCCTGCAAATCATGATTCGTCCGACCAACGGCATGTGGCGGACTCAGATCGAGCGGGTGGCGCATATGATCCAAACCGGTCGAAGCCGGGTCTCTTATTCGTCCGGCTGGCAGGTCAGAGCGGCCGAAACATTTTTTAATTTCATTCAAGATTTCGGCGCCGGTCTAAGTAAAAATAAAGAAGGCGATCATCCCGATCCCTACTTTGATCCGAAAAATCCTCACCGCTTAACCCCGATGAAAGAGCAGCAACTAAAATTACTCAACGAAAAGGCCAGCAAACAAGCGCTGGACACGGAGTTCCGTATTATCGTCGTTGCGCCGAACGAGATGGAAGCCGAAGCGGACTTGAACCAGATAACTTCAGTTTTCAACCAGTTCAACGCTCCAGACTCCAACAGCCTCAAAATCATCAAACCGCGTAATAAGAAAGAAATTATTGCCAACTATATTTACCGCATTTTCGGCTGGCAGCATCGTTTGACTCTAAATACCGAAGAGCTGGCCAGTATCTACCATTTACCCAACCGCTACATCGAAACACCAAACATTGATTGGCTGCTTTCGCGCAAAGAACCGCCACCGGCCACTTTACCGCAGGAGGGGACCATTGTCGGCGAAAGCCAGTACCGTGGCGAGAACAAGCCGATCCGGATCGCCGATGTCGACAGATTGCGCCATATATATATGATAGGAAAAACCGGCGTAGGTAAAACGGTGTTGTTTGAGAATATGATTATACAGGATATTCGCGACGGCAAGGGAGTGGCCTATCTCGACCCGAACGGCGATGCCATCGACTACATCTTGGCTCATATTCCCAAAGAAAGAGCGGACGATGTCATACTTTTCGATCCGTCCGACGTCGAGAGACCGATGGGGCTCAACCTTTTGGAGTGGAAAACGGCCGAGGAACGGGATTTTCTGGTTCAGGAGGCGATCCAGATGTTTTACAAATTGTTTGACCCGGGTAAAACCGGTATCGTCGGACCACAGTTCGAGCATTGGTTTAGAAATGCCGCTCTGACTGTCATGAGTCATCCGAACGGCGGCACGCTTATCGATATCCCTAGACTTTTTACCGACAAGGAATTTGAGAAAGAAAATGTTTCATACCTTAAAGACCCGGTGGTTGAAGCTTTCTGGACCAAACAAATGGCCCAAACTTCAGATTTTCACAAATCGGAAATGCTGAATTACTTTACTTCAAAGTTTGGCCGGTTCATGACCAATGATATGATGCGAAACATCATCGGCCAGCCCAAGTCGGCCTTCGATTTTCGCGAGGTTATGGACAATAAAAAAATCCTGCTTTGCAAATTATCAAAAGGTCTGATAGGGGAGATCAACGCATTCCTACTCGGGATGATTATGGTTTCCAAACTGGCCATGGGTGCTTTCGGCCGGCAGAATGTTACGGAAGACCAAAGAATTCCATTTTATCTTTATGTTGATGAGTTTCAAAACTTTATCACCGACGTTTTCGCCACCATCCTTTCCGAGTCGCGTAAATACAAGCTGGCGCTTAACATTACCAACCAATATATCGCCCAGCTGGACGAGAAGATCCGCGACGCGGTCATTGGTAACGCCGGAACTTTAATAGCCTTTCGCATTGGTGCGGCCGATGCAGAATTCTTGGTCAAGGAATTTGAGCCGCTTTTACCGGACGACTTGGTCAATGTCGACAAGTACTGTTTCTACATTAAAACGCTAATCAACAACGCCCCGACAATTCCCTTCAACGGACAAGGCTTGCCGCCTAATCCCAGTGCCAATACCAAGCTGGCGGCCGCTATTAAACAACTCTCCAGACTCAAGTACGGTCGAAGCCGAGAAGTGGTCGACATTGAAATCCGCCAGCGGACCAAGATCGATCAGATCAAACTTTCGGGGCTAAACGACGCACCGCCGAGCTCAAAATAAACTCTAAATTCTAAATCCTAAACTCTAAAGAAGCGAGGTCACTACTGTCCAAATAAAACTTACCAAAAACTTAACTGCGGATCGAATTCTTGGCTCTTAAACTTGTGAATTGTATCTTCGTTTAGCGATAAAAGGTCGATGAGACTTCTTTTAAACATCAAAACTT
>JAKAMI010000037.1 GCA_021812945.1 bacterium | reverse complement strand
CAGAATATGCGCAGAAAGTTACACTGATCGAACAAATTAATTTTAAGCTAAATTTGGGATGAGTTTTCAAGATGTACGCTTTTATCCCAAAGGCAGCCTTTAGATTTTAGAGTTTATAAGCGATAATTTTATAACAACACCGATTCCCACACCGATGAAACACCGAAATCTGTGTTAATCAGTGTAAGAAATCCGTGTACGTAAGGAGTAAAATGAGTAAAGAAGTGATGCAAATCATTGCCGCTGCCGCCGCCATCGGAGTCGGTGCTTTCGCCCCGGCCCTGGCTATCGGCATGATTGGAAGCAAGGGCTTGGAGGCTATCGGACGCAATCCGGAAGCTGCCGGCAAGGTGCAGACCAGCATGATTTTGGCTTTGGCTTTCTCGGAAGCTATCGCCATCTACGCTTTGGTCGTGGCGCTTATTGTGAAGTTTGTATAACAAATAACCGCTAGACATGGTTAGACATGGTTAAGACATAGCTAGAAGTTGTCGCTACAATTTCTTGCTACGTCTATCTATTTCTAACAATTTCTAACGGTACTGGAGCAAAGATGGATGCAATAAATTCCTTAGGCATAAATGGCAAGCTTTTGATCGCCCAGATCCTTAACTTTGTGATCTTGCTACTGCTTCTTAAAAAGTTTCTTTACAATCCGATAGTCAAAATGCTCGACAACCGTAGCCAGACCATCAAAAAGAGTCTGGACGACGCCAAAAAGATTGAAGAGGAGCTGAAGAAAACCGAAGAAAAAAATCAGGAAATTATCACCGCCGCGCAGGCCGAAGCCAAAAAAATGGTGGAGGAAGCCAAGAAAAACGCTGCCGACGAGGGTAAAAGGATTTTGAACGAAGCTACGAAGCAAGCCGAGGCGCAAAAGACCAAAGCTGTGGCCGAGATTACCCGAGAAAAAGAATCGGCCAAAAACGAGATCAAAAAAGAGGCCGCCGAGCTTATTGCTTTGGCCGCTTCCAAAGTTTTGCAAACAAAAATCGACCAGAAAACCGACAAGAGCTTGATCGAAGAGGCGATAAAGCGAATCAATAAGTGATTTATTATTACCGTCATTCTGAACGGAGTGAGGAATCTGTACAGCAGAATAATAGATCCTTCGCAAGCTCAGGATGACAAATATTACCTCGGGATGACAAAATAAAATGAAGTACACAAGAATGGTATTAGGACAGAAAATATGAAAATGTCAGCCAAAAATATAGCTTCCGGGGTCGTGGAGATCGCCAAACAAGAAGGCGCCAAAAAGGCGGCTTCAGGCTTGTTTACTTATCTTAAGAAACACAATTCCTTGAAGCTTTTGCCTTTAGTTGTGCTTGAGATCGATAAGGCGGCTGAGGCCGAAGGCTTAGTCATGGCAACCGTAGTCAGCAAGGAAGCCCTGGATCAGGGCCAAAAGAATCAGATAATCCAAAAAATTAAACAAGCTACCGGCTCGACAGAAGTTTCGCTTCAGAATCGGGTAGATCCGTCAATCATCGGCGGTATCCGCATCAGCTACGGCGACAAGGTGCTGGACCTGACGATCAGCCGTCAGTTGTCAGACCTGAAGACTTACATAACAAAATAATGAAGCAGTGACCGCCACAGATCAATTCCACAGATTTTCACAGATCAGTGGAGATCAGTGGAGTGGATCAGTGGGGGTCGCCCACAAATTAATGGAGTTAAAATGGCGAATCAAATTATTGAAGAGTTAAAGAAAGAAATTCAAAGCTTCAAGTCTGAAATCAAGATTGAGGAAGCGGGCACGGTAGCCGAGGTCGGAGACGGGATCGCCAAGATTTACGGGCTCAAGGAAGCCAAAGCCGGCGAGATTTTGGAATTTTCCGCGGAGGGCGGCGAAAAAATCCTAGGTATGGCCCTAAACCTCGAAGAAAGCTCAATCGGGGCGATTATCTTTGGCGATTACGCTCAGCTAAAAAGCGGCGACTCGGTTAAAGTCACCGGTCAAATAATGCAAGTTCCGGCCTCCGAGGATCTTTTCGGCCGAGTTATTAACCCGCTTGGCGAGCCCAAGGACGGCAAAGGTGAGATCAAAGCTAAAAAGATGATGCCGGTCGAAGTTGTCGCCCCCGGGGTGATCACCCGTCAAAGCGTCAACCAGCCGGTGCAGACCGGGATCAAAGCTATCGACTCGGTTATCCCCATCGGTCGAGGCCAGCGCGAACTCATCATCGGCGACCGCGGCACCGGCAAAACCGCCATTGTCATGGACGCCATTATTAACCAAAAAGATTCCGATATAATCTGTGTTTACGTCGCTATCGGCCAGAAAGAATCCAAAGTCGCCAAGCTGGTGGCCAAGTTGGAAGAGCAGGGGGCGATGGATAAAACCATCATCGTGGTGGCCGGAGCTTCCGACCCGGCGCCTCTGTGGTATCTGGCGCCTTACGCCGGCGTGGCCATCGCCGAATACTTTATGGCGCAAGGCAAAGATGTTTTGATCGCTTATGACGATCTGTCCAAGCATGCCTGGGCCTACCGCCAGATCTCGCTTCTCCTTCGCCGCCCGCCGGGACGCGAGGCTTACCCGGGTGATGTTTTTTACCTCCACTCCAGACTTTTGGAACGCTCAGCCAAGTTAAATAAAGACTTCGGCGGCGGCTCGATCACCGCGTTGCCGATCATCGAAACCCAAGCCGGCGATGTCTCGGCTTACATTCCCACCAATGTTATTTCCATCACCGACGGCCAGATTTATCTGGAATCCGACTTGTTCTACAAAGGCCAGCGTCCGGCGGTCAACGTCGGTTTGTCCGTCTCCCGTGTCGGCGGCTCGGCTCAGATCAAAGCGATGAAAAAAGTCGCTGGAAAATTGCGCTTGGACCTGGCCCAGTTCCGCGAACTCGAGGCTTTTTCCCAGTTTTCCTCCGACCTGGACGAAGCGACCAAGTCTCAGCTGGAGCGCGGACGCAGACTGACCGAGGTCTTGAAACAGCCCCAGTACAAACCCTGGCCGGTCGAGGAGCAGGTATTGACCCTCTATGCGGCCACCAACGGCTATTTCGATAAGATCGAAGTCGAAAAATTGAACGAAGCGGTGGATGATCTGATGGTTCTGGCGCGAGGCCAGCTCAAGACTGAGCTTGCCGAGATCAAAACCAAAGGCGAGATGTCAGAAAAAGCTGAGGGGGAGATAAAAAAATTCCTTGAGAAAAACATTAACTAATTCAAATCTCAAAATGCAAATCTCAAAATATTGGAAGATTATTAAATAATTTTGAGATCTGAGGTTTGAACTTTGAGATATTATTATGCCTTCAACCCAACAATACAGACGAAGAATCAAGTCGGTCAAAAACACCCGGCAGATAACCAAAGCGATGGAAATGGTCGCCTCGGTCAAGATGCAAAAAGCCGTTCGGGCCATTTTGGCCGAGCGGGCTTACGTTCAAAACACCTGGCATCTCTTGGTTGACTTGGGTGCTAACGAGACCGAATCGAAAAATCCGCTTCTTCAAATTCGACCGGTTGAGAAGATATTGATCTTGGTAATTTCCTCGGATCGAGGACTTAGCGGCAGTTACAACTCAGACATTTTCCGCAAATTCCGAAGCTATGTTGACGATAATCCGGACAAGATTAAATTTGAAAATCTGGACTTGGTGGTTATAGGTAAAAAAGGTCTGGATTTTCTAAACAAATACGGTGTCGGGAAAATCATCGCCTCGTTTGAAAGCCAGGAAAAAGATGTGGCCTACGATAAAACCACTGCCGCAAGTAAACTTTTAATCGACGGTTACCGCGACAAAAAATACGACAAAGTCCTGATTATTTATTCCCACTTTGTCTCCAGTCTGACCCAGAAGCCGGTGATTAAACAACTTTTACCGATCGAAAAGGATCATCTGGATTTGCCGGAGATTTGGGAGGTGGGAAAAGCGGATGATAATTTAGCAACAGACAGTAAGGAGTTTTTGTACGAGCCCGGAAAAGATAAAGTTTTGGAACAGCTTCTGCCGCAGTTTTTGCGAACCCAGGTTTACGGCGCTGTCTTGGAAGCTAACGCTTCGGAGCAGTCGGCTCAGATGGTGGCGATGAAAAACGCCACCGACAATGCCGGAGAGTTGATTGACGAATTGCAGTTAACCTACAACAGTATCCGCCAGGATTCGATCACCCGAGAGATTGCCGAGATCTCAGCCGGAGCAGACGCGCTGAGTTAGATATCAAGTTTCAAGTATCAATGGTCAAATAATTACCAAGTATCAATTATCAATACTATGCCAGAAAACAATAGATACAATCTCCAGGACAGGACAAAACAATTTGCGAAAGAAATAATTGTGCTTTGTCGATCTGTAGGATCTGACGCGATATCAAGAAGAATTTTTGATCAATTGGTAAGGTCAGGGACAAGTATCGGGGCAAATTACACGGAGGCTGTTAATGGTTCTTCAAAAAAAGATTTTTAAAATAAAATATTTCTGTGCAAAAAGGAGTCTCAGGAGACACGGTATTGGCTGGAATTATTAAAAGAAGCCGATAATTCCAAAAATGATGAAATTGGAAAACTCTTACAAGAATGTCACGAATTACTGCTTATATTTCAAAAAACTATCAATACGCTTGAAAAGAATTCGTCACTTGATAAATGAACCTTGATCATTAAATGATAATTGATACTTGAAAATTGATAATTATTTGGAGTTTATATGAACAAAGGAAAGATTACTCAAATCATCGGGGCGGTTATTGACGTCGAGTTCAAGGAAAGGTTGCCGAAGATCTATAACGCTCTTAAAGTCGGCGAGCTGGTGCTGGAAGTCCAGCAACACTTAAGCGACACCACCGTCCGCACGGTTTCGATGAGCTCGACCGAAGGCTTGAAGCGCGGCCTTGAAGTCGTTGATACCAGCGCTCCGATCTCGGTGCCGGTCGGCGAGGAGATGCTCGGGCGAATGATCGACGTTATCGGCCAGCCGATTGACGGCGGCGGGGAAGTCAAAACTAAGGCCGGAACCTACGGCATTCACCGTCCGGCGCCGAAGTTTTCCGAACAGGAAACCAAGACGGAAATCTTCGAAACCGGGATCAAGGTTATCGACCTCATCGCTCCAATTACCAAAGGCGGCAAGGTCGGTCTGTTTGGCGGCGCCGGCGTGGGCAAAACCGTCCTGATTACGGAATTAATCAGGAATATCGCTACCGAGCACGGCGGCTACTCGGTCTTTGCCGGAGTCGGGGAGCGAACCCGCGAAGGTAACGACCTCTACCACGATATGAAAAATTCCGGCGTTCTCAAAAAAACCGCTCTGGTTTTTGGACAGATGAACGAACCGCCCGGAGCTCGGATGCGCGTCGGCCTGACCGGTTTGACCTTGGCCGAGTACTTCCGCGACCAAAGCCGTGACGTGCTTTTGTTCATCGACAACATCTTCCGCTTTACCCAGGCCGGGTCTGAGGTATCAACACTTCTCGGTCGCATGCCATCGGCGGTAGGTTATCAGCCGACTTTGGCCAACGAAATGGGCGAGCTTCAGGAACGCATCACTTCGACCAAAAAAGGCTCGGTTACCTCGGTGCAGGCTATTTACGTGCCGGCCGACGACCTGACCGACCCGGCTCCGGCCACGACTTTCTCTCATCTCGACTCAACCATCGTCCTTGACCGGTCCTTGTCCGAACTTGGCATCTATCCGGCTGTCGATCCGCTTGCTTCGACATCAACCATATTAGACCCGCTGATCGTTGGTGAGGAACATTACGAAGTGGCGCGAGGCGTCCAGAAGGTGCTGCAGCGCTACAAAGATCTGCAGGACATCATCGCTATCTTGGGTATGGAAGAGCTTTCGGACGAGGACAAACTGACCGTATCCCGAGCTCGAAAGATTCAGAAATTTCTATCTCAGCCTTTCTACGTCGCTGAAGTTTTTTCCGGCATCAAGGGCGAATACGTTACACTCAAAGACACGGTGGCTGCCTTCAAAGAGATCCTCAGATCGGAA
>JAKAMI010000036.1 GCA_021812945.1 bacterium | reverse complement strand
GAAGTTGGCCAGAACGATGCCGATGATCAGGGTCGGCAGAGATTTCTTCAGGGCGTAAGTATCAAGCTGGATGTGGAGAATGTTGGAAAAGGCGATGACCAAAAGGACGATGACCAGAAGCGAGTTAGCAAAGGCCAAAAGCGCGTTCCAGACCGTCCGAACGGTGTCCCCCTCGGTGTTTCCCGGCTTCAGCACATCTTGCACTGGCGTCATGGCCTGGGCGTGAGGGGTGAGAAACCAAAAACAGACCAGTAGTAAAAAACTGATTGAAATAATTGAAAAAAGGCTCTGTTTTAGGCGGATAGACATCGAAATTTATTCAACTTTAAGGGTTGGGAAGTGGTATTACTGAATCGGTCAGAAATCCTTGGCAGTTATTCAGAAATACTATTAACCGTGTGGCACCGTCACTGCTACAGCTTTGTGCCAAATTTTTAAAATTTGATGTAGGGCCGTAAGTAATATATTTTCTATCTAGGGAATCTAGCGCAATACACGTACCGCCAAGATTTCCCTTTATCTTGCCACCGGCTTCCCATTTATCCCAAGAGGCAGGATCACCATCCGTGGCAAACTGGCGGCAACATTCATTTCTGGCGGCTTCACCGTTAATCAGATCAGGGATATCTTTGGTTGTGCACTCCTGTAGGCGTTGGGCGCTTGGTTTGGTGCGATCGGAACCATTTACGGTAGTAGGAGTAGCCCCACTATTAGGAGAAGGTGTAACGTTCGGAGTCGCTGCCGGTGTCTGAGCCGGGTTTTGGGTAGAAGAATTACCTCCGCTTCCGGTTTCTTCGGGAAGTTTTTTGGTGCCGGAGGTGTCGATGGCGACTCCGGAGATGTTGGTCATAGAGGAGAAAATGTTCTCGGCTCTGTTGTATGCCCAGTTCGCCAGCCAACGCATGGCCAACAGCAGCTGGCAGAAAGACCATTGCATGATATAGTCGGAGTTGATAGCACCACAGTCACTTATAGTCCCTTTACTAGTGCTACTTAGAGCGGGAAGGTAAGTCGCTTTCATCCCTGCGCATAGATTTGTTTGACTACCTGATATATCTGCACCGGATGCGTCAAGAATTTTACCTTCGGAGGAGACGGTAAAGCTGGAGTAAAAACCGTAGGCTTCATCGGTGACAGTGTGGGTTTGGGAATAACTGGCGTATAGTTGAGCTAGAGGATTCCCTCCTGTTAAGTAGTTCTGAACGAAGCCCCAACCTGAAGTTGGTAACTTGGGAAGTTCACGTCTATAGAACCAGTCCAACAAACCCGTTGATCCTAAGTGATCAAACTTATAAGTGGCATTGGTGTTGTCTTTATCGATGTCATGTAGCGCCCATTCGGAATAAATAGTGTAGGCGCCTGGTTTTAGATTCGGGACATTCAAGGAGATTTGACCGTTGTCGCCAATCTTAGAGTCCTGTTTTACCTCAAATGGGACTGGCGAATTGGTCGGCTGATACAACACCCCAACGCGCGCACCTTTTGGTGCGTAATAGTCAGTGCTTCCGGTACCCGCAGATGTCGGCTTCGGGTCAAGCTTCTTGTAGATACCAGATGATTCGTTGTAAGTCACGGTTGCTTGACAGTTGACGTTAAGGGTCTGTGTGGTCGTGCCGACCGTTTCGGGAGATATTCCGGTTATTGCTATGCCGGTCTGGTCGGCAAGACCGAGTATATATTGATACCGATCGGTGAGGGTGGCTTGGTTCTTATCGTTATTCATATTGACCAGAATGTCGTTTTTTGTAAGAATAATTAGTTGATTTCTGGCGCGGTCATACTGCATCATGGTAAGATGGAAGGCTTCTCCGTCAAACCCTACGTAATACTCGAAAGTATCAGTTTTAGTAATCTGATCGATATAGTAAACGGAATAGCTGTGTTTTTGAGCTACTATTCCCCTCCCTCCCTCCCCATGTTGGACAACCATATCTTTACTAGCCGGGTACCAGAAAATCAGATCATGACCGGCCGAATCTTTGAGGGTCTTGCCGCCATCGGTGGTGGTTATAACGTGCGGGACTTCAGAAGGGTTTAGGACTGTTGCTCCACTCTGGGCGGAGACGTAGAGTGGGGTTAGGAGCGGGGACAGCAAAAAAGAGGCCACGAGCGCGAGGGCGATGGTGAGTTTGGAAATAGATACGAATTTTTTGGTCATTCCCCTCCTTGGCCGCAAAGCGGCCCCCTCACGAAATTACAAATAAGCCACGAAAGTACAAAAATACGAATTGATTGAGTAGATTCCCGCCTACGCGGGAATGACACACGGACAAATTAGCGGCACCCACCATCCTTGACTACACAGATTCGCCACACAGATGGACGCGGATAATACTGCTCAATACATCACATCTCACCCCCGAGGTGAGATTCGAGCGGGTGATGACAGTCTTCCAGGGCAGCGAAGACTGTCATCTGGAATCAAGGCATACTAGCTGCGCTTTGAAGATGTAAAGACTGTCATCGGGAATTAAGTTAAAGCTTTTCGACGACGGTGATGAATTCGGTAATGTCCTGAAGGTGGTTGTGGTAAATATTTAACACCTTAACATAGTCGATTTTGGCGTACAGATGGGCCATAACGTTGCGGAATTTGGCCATATTAACAAGTCGCGCACTTAATTCATGGCTAATGAGTCTATTTTCGCCCAAAACCTCAAAAGACTCTGCCAGCGATACTGGTTTTCTTAATCCTCGAAGGGAGATAACAACTTCTGCTAACTCGATTGCCGAGTCAGTAACAAGGTAAAGATATCGTTCGAGTGCTCCCAAGGTGATAATGTTTCCAAGAATTTCAGAGTCGGAATATTTTTGGAATTCTTGGAGGTAAGATAGATATTTTTTGACCAGACTTACCCGATTTTCTAAAACGTCTCGCTTTGTCATTTTACCTTCGTTAAATTATTTCTTTGTAGGGATAGTTTGAAATCGTAATATTCAATCATCGCTCTTGGCTCGACAAGTAGTTTATAGGGCTCGACTTCGTAAATGAGTTTGCCGTAAGCGATGATGTGAAATTTCAGTTCCGGCATTTCTGTGCTGTTGATGACCACGGTGTCGACTTTGTCGGTTTTTAGGGCGAGAGAGATTTCGGAGTCAATCTTTAGGCGAAGATCGAAACGTTTGAGGCTGTCTTTCTCATCGATGTAGAAAGCGAAGTCGTAGTCGGAAAGAGGACCGGTGCCGCCGGTAGCCTGGGAACCGAAAAGGTAGACAAGCTTGATTTTTGGCTCGGCTTGGAAGATCGGGGTTAGTTTTTTAGCAAGGGAATTAACAGTCATTTTTTGTCTTTTTTGCTCCCTACGAAATTACAAATAAGGCACGAAAGTACGAAAGTTCCAATCAATCGAAACGACCGACACAGATTTTATATGGATTAAACAGGGGTGGTCAGCGATGACAGTCTTCCAGGGCAGCGAAGACTGTCATCTGGAACATCCCGCCCCCGAGGTGAGATTCGGACAGGCGGCAAGCGATGACAGTCTTTTTGAAGATGTAAAGACTGTCATCGGGAATACGGGGGGAATACGGGCAGATTATTTGGCAGCGGGGAATTCGGCAAAGTAGGCCGGGTCGGATTTGTGGGCAGCGGTCAAGGCTTCGGCGCTTTTGGAAAGCAGATAGTCGACACTGGTTTTGCGGATGGTGCCGCCTCGGGCGGCGCGATCGTAGGCGATGGCCAGATACAGAAGTCCGTCGCGATAATTTTCCTTGAGGCTGGTGGCTTTTTCGGAGGCCGCAACCGCCATTTGCGGCTGATTCCTCTCTATAAATGTTCTAGATAGTTTGGTTAATGCCATCGGATCGTTCTGAGCGTCGATGGCCTTCAGATCGTTGATCGTTGATCGCGCATCGTTTATCGTAGAGAAGTCTCTAAGCCTTGTGATATCGGTTTCGGCATTTTGGGCCAGGTCGATCTTGAGACGAACATCGGCGCTCAAAGGGGTCAAGATGCCGGCTTTTTGATACTCTATCTCGGCCGAAACATATTCAAGGTTTGCCAGTTTCTGATCGCCAGCATTCAAATATTTTCTGGCGCCCCAGTTGCGGAGGGGGGTGAGGAGAAGAATTAACAGAGCAAAGCCGACTACTACCATGCCTGCAGTTATTAAGACTCTCTTTAACAATCGCGAAGTTTCCTTTTTTAAGTTGCTATTTTTCATTTATTAAGGGGTTTTAGGGGAGATAAAGGGGTGGCTAATGGTGGAAGAGGAAGATCAAAACCTCAATTACCGCCAAAACCAGCCTGTGCCGGGCGAATGCGACAAACTGCCCCCTCTGGATATTTTAACAGATATTTTATCACCAAGAAACCAAAAACAATGCTAGGGGTAAAGCTGGAACAAATGCAGATTTCTTCAAATTTATTGGTCCAAAAAGACTTGTGGGTCTAATGTGTCCTGTGGGTTTGAAGTTTTTGAATCAGAAGGTAGGTCTGTTTAGCTAGCGGGGCGACGACGATGCCGAGGATGGCGCCGCCGACAATGTCGGACGGATAGTGAACTCCGGCGGCGACTCTGGAAAAAGTGATCAGAAAGGCCAGAAGATAAAGCAAGACTCCGGCGCGCTGGTGGCCGGTGATATAAATGGCGGTGGCGACACCGAAGGTGATAAAAGCGTGATTGCTAGGAAAGGACTCCGGCTGGACTAAAAGGCCGAGCTGGTGGATCTCGGCGGCGTGGGCAACGTACGGACGAGGCCGACTCCAGACCAGATAAATGAGGCTGTTGACCAGCCCGGCGATGCTGATGGTCAGAGCGGCTGTTGAAATTGACTTGAAATCCTTCATAATCACCACTCTCAGAGCCAGAAGGATGAAGATAGCAATACCGTAACGAGCAAAAAGTAAGATGAAAAATTCTAGGAAATCGGATCCCCAGACCAGATTGTTGAGGCTGCGGATTACACCAAAATCGATTTGACGCAACAAGTCAAGCATAGTACGATTGTAGCACAACCAGCCGTAGGGTGGAAGTGATACAATAAATCCTAAACTCTAAATCCTAAATAAATTCAAAATGCCAAATACAAAATTCAAAAACCGACCCACGACCTTTTTTGATTTTGTAGTTTAGAATTTGTCATTTTATTAGAGTTTAGGATTTAGAATTTAGAGTTTACTTAGATTATATGCAGTTAAATACTTCTATACGAAACTTTTTAGAATATGTTGAGATCGAACGCGGCAGGTCGGCGCTGACTCTTCGAAATTACCAGTTTTATCTGGAGAGATTTTTGAAATGGATTGACCTCCAAAATGAGTCGTTAGTCCAAAAGTCCAAAAGTCCAAAAGGTCAAAATTCCGGACTTCCGGACTCTAGGACTGAGGACCTAGGACTTGTCGAAGACACTGAGCAGATCACCCAGGAATTGGTCAGGGAATATCGATTGTTTCTTTCTAGGATGCGGGATTCGAAGGGTAAAGAATTAAGCAAGCAGACTCAAAACTATCACATTATCGCTCTTCGGGCCTATCTAAAATTTCTAGCCGGCCGGGGGATTCCGGCGCTGACGCCGGAAAAGGTGGAGCTGATGAAGGCAGGCGACCGGCAGATCACCTATCTTGAAACCGAGGAGACGATGCGTCTGCTGGAAGGCATCGACCCGACCAAGGGCACAGGACTTCGAGATCGGGCGATGCTGGAGCTTCTCTTTTCTACTGGCCTGCGCGTGTCGGAGATGGTGAATTTAAATTATGAACAAATAAATCTGGAGCGCGGCGAGATGGCGGTGATGGGCAAGGGTAGGAAAGAAAGAATTGTTTTTATCTCCGACGAGGCGGCGGACTGGATCCGGAGATATCTTTTGGCCAGAGGCGAGGCGCCGGGGCCGCTGTTCGGGAGTAAGATGAGGGATATTAGGGGAGATTTAAGGGAATTTAAGGGGGTTCTGGGGGATGTTGGGGAAGATAAGGGGAATTTAGGGGAGAACAAAGGTGGGAGAAGAAGATTGTCGGTTCGGACTGTGGAAAGGATAGTCAAGAAATATGCCCTCTTGGCCGGCATCGTTAAAAAGGTCTCGCCTCACACTATTCGCCACTCTTTTGCCACGGATTTGCTGATAAACGGCGCCGATATTCGCAGCGTCCAGTCGATGCTCGGACATTCCTCCATCACCACGACTCAGGTCTACACTCACCTCTCCGACCAGAGACTTCGAGAAGTGCATAAGGCATTTCACAGCCGTCGCAAAAGCGACGAAACTCTAAACTCTAAATGCTATCTTTGATATAAAAGCGTACACCCCTTACTTCCGTTCTTTCGTGGTAACAACCCTGCAATAACATATACTGTTAAGAACTAATAAGTTATTGAAAGGTAATTGCCATGAAAAAGGAAGAAG
>JAKAMI010000035.1 GCA_021812945.1 bacterium | reverse complement strand
AATTACCTCTAATCTGTCATGCTGAATTTGTTTCAGCATCCCAAAATATTTTAGGGGATCCTAAGAATAAGCTTGTCCCGTCTTTAATACGGAATTCTGGATGACGTAAAGACATAAATGTGTCGTATTTCGTAATTCAAGGTATCTGAGCAAATGACCAAAAAGTCTCCAAGTTTCTTGGAGGCTTTTTGGTAGCCAACAAACTTGAGTTACTTAAACAACCCAAGCCACCTGAGAGTAATGACTTACTTCCCCCTGTTTTTGACCGCTTCCTCGACAATTTCCTCCAGTTTGGCAGGCTCAACTTGAGCCTTGACCAGATACCCGGTCACTCCAAGTTCCTTGGCCTTGCCGCCGGAGGCGTCTTCGGGCAAATTTGTCAGCAAAAAGACCGGAATATTCTTAACGTCCGGATCGGCCTTGAGCTCCTTCAGGACATCCAGACCGTTGACTCTCGGCATAATGATATCTAAAAAGATCAAATCGGGCTTATTTTTCTTGGCCGATTCAATTCCCTCCTCGCCGTTGCCGGCTGTAATAACGCTATGCCCGCCCGCTTTCAAACTTTCGCTATACATCATCAGGATTGCTTCCTCGTCGTCTACGATCAAAACTTTCGCCATCAAAAACCTCCATCCACAGATCTTCCCGCCAATTTGAGTGCTTCTATCGGACCGTAAGACTTTCGACACAGATAGCTAGCGATAACAGTCTTTTAAGAAAGCAAAGACTGTTATCTAAAAAATTGGTGGAAAATTAGTGATTAATTATCGTGTTTTACTTTACTTTTAATAGGGATTTTAATCGTAACGACCGTCCCCCTGCCTTCGGTGGAGTCAAAGTGAATCTTGCCTCCGTGGCGCTCTAAAAGATAGCTGGCGATATACATGCCTAAGCCGGTGCCTTTGGTGTCGACCTTCATCACATTTTGAGCGCGGTAGAACTTTGTTCCGATACGATCAATTTCATTTTGCGGGATTCCCATGCCATTGTCAATAATCTTTATTATCGCTTGGCCGTGATCGGATTTCAGTTCGACCAAAATTTTACCTCCGAAAGTATATTTGATGGCGTTGTCCAGACAGTTGCTCACAACCTGAGAAATTTTCTCCTGATCGGCTTCAATATTCAGCTTCTGACTGCCTAAGCGTAATTCGAGTCTGTTGTTATTTAACTGGCCGCCGTGCCGGTAATCTTCAACAATTTTCTCAATAGACTCCCTTAAATCGTATTCCTTGATGGCGAGTTGGATTCGCTCTCCCTCGATTCTGGAGGTGGAGAGAAGGCTGGCGATCAATGAGACCAGTCTGACGGAGGCTTGATAAGCTTTGTCCGAGTAGAGTTGTTGCTTCGGGTTTAATTTACCGATTTTGTCGTCCAAAAGAAGAGAAAGGAAGCCGCGAATCATGGAAAGAGGAGTGTAAATCTGGTGGGAGGCCATGGAGACAAACTCTTTGTCGCGTTTTCTCACCTCCTGCTCGTAGGTGACATCCCGTAAGACGGCAATAGCCATCAGCCTGTTTTTGACAGGATCCTTGAATGAGTCGTAGGCGATCTCCGTATCGATGAATCCACCGTTTTTGGTCCTCAGGCTGTTATCAACATAACTCCCGAGACGATATCTATGTCGGTTGTGCTCTTTTGGCAGAAGGATGATATCGAGAATTGAGGGGGTACCGGCCCGGCCCGAAAAGCCAAGAACCTGATCCGCAACCTTGCCCAAGAGATCTTTAGCCTTAAAACCGATCATTTTTTCCAATCCTTGCGAGAAACTGACAATCCTTTTCTGGTCATCCAGGATTAAAATACCGTCCGAGGAATGATTCATGATCAGTTCCGAAGTTTGACGCTGTTTCAAGAGTTCGCGGTTTTTTGCCAAAGCTTCCTGGGCGCTTTGAAGAGCCAAAATAAACAATCGGCGTGATCGCAAATACCAAAAGGTCGAGGCGAAAGTTGCTCCGATCAGGACATAGATCAGGGCGTTTGAGGCGGCTGAATAGGGGAAGTAGACGGCCACAAAGATGGTGGCGACAACGATCGCGCCCCAAGTGGCGACCTCGTAAAAAACTCCGGATTTCTGGACCTTTTTGATGGTGTTTTCTGGGTTCATCTGAAGAAAATCCAATTTTATTATCCTGCTTTAATTATAATCTACCCTGTTTCTCGGGGCAAGTTTTGACAGTAGCGGCAAATCATCCTAAAATGTGGATAAGGAGAAGTTTGGGGACAAAGCAGGGTTCCGCCCTTATTATTGCTATCCTTTTAACGGCCATTATCGCGACGGCCGGTTTCGGGCTGGCCAGGCTGGTACTCATAGAGCTCGACGGGGGCGCGGTTCAAGCTTCAAATCTCAAGGCTTATTATCTGGCGGAAGGCGGCATAGAAGAGGGGTTGCTTCGATGGCGTTACGACCACAAAGCGGAACTCTTGGCCGGCAGCAGGAAAGTCGGTAGTGATGGCAAAGACGGCCGGTTATGGCAAATGTCCAATCTGACAAATCCGAGTAACAATCAGCCGAATGTTTCAGGCAGTGATTTCTCGGGCTTGCTTTTGGCCTCGAACGGTGATCGTGTTGCCACAACTATCTACAACCGAGTTCTTGACACGACAGGCGGCAGAGATTTAGGCCAGATAAAAACCAATGTATTTAATACCGGTTTGAGTCCAGGCGGATCTAATTTAACCGCCATGTCGCCCCTGGATGACTACGTTAATAACCGCCCCGACCTATACATTAAGAAAGACAATAAGATTATCTTCGGCTTGGAGGGGAATGATCAGGCCGACGATATAACACTTGCCTGGCGTTTTGAGGGGGTAGGAATGTCGAGCGCCGACAAACCGTGGTCGTCGATTGGAGCCAATAACAAGGTCGGAATAGAAGTCCGGCTTTTCAAAAATTCGGAAAACGGGAACCCGGCAGTCATAGCTAAAAAAATTTACTCGCCGAGCAACCATCTCATAACCGGGGCCGGAGACGGATTGGCTTGTCTTGACTCCGGTCAACTATGCTATATTCAAAACTTGAAAGCCGACCTTTCAAATTTCGCCGTGACCGGCGACACCTATGTTACTATCACTCCCATCGGGGCCAATATCGTACTTGGCGCTTGGGGTTTAAGGATTCTACCTTCCGGGTCATCGTCGGGACCGGCCAACCAGCCGGCCGAAATTGTTGACTCCGTATCCCACATTGAGAGTGTCGGCTTATCCGGCGGCCGGATGAAGGGGTTGGAGGTTAAAGTGGACCAGAACAGCGGACGAATTTTAGGGCTGTTCGACTTTGTCTTGTTCCAAGGAGGGAAATAAGTTAAAAGTTATAAAGTTGAAAGTTATAAAGTTAAATAAATTGTCAACCAACAATCATTTATCAAGGAGGTTTATGGCGGAGCGAAAAAAGGTTCTGATCGTCGACGACGACATGATCTTGAGACAAATGTATGCCGAGCGCCTGAAAGGCGAGGATTTTGAGGTCTTGATGGCAGGCGACGGGCAGGAGGCGATTGAGATGGCAGCCAAAGATAAACCGGACGTGATTTTGCTTGATATTATGATGCCGAAAATGAATGGCATTGACGCTCTTAAAAAGTTACGGGCCGAGGCAGACACCAAATCAATTCCCGTAGTGGTTCTGACGGCTCTTCTGCAACAGATCGACCAGATCAAGGGACTCCTGGGGCCGAAAGATTCTCACCTGATCAAAAGCGAGACTATGCCCGGGGCGGTGGTCGAAAAAATTAAGGCTGCCGTAGTTTAAAACCCCGAACCAAAAAACCACAATGACTGTTTTTGTGGTTGGACCGACTTAAACTATTGTGCCGGATCGAAAGGACTGGATTTACCGATCTTGCCATTGTGTTTTACGGTGATGTCCGACTTCTGTGCGTCCAGAATCTGCTGGACGGCTTTTTCGTTCAGGGTCGGGCCGGTTTCAACATCAGAGACGGCAGGAGCCGTCAGGCTATCGGTATAGATCGAATAATCAACAACGACCGAGGCCATAAAACACAGCGCAAAGATTGCGAGCAAGAACTCCAGCAGGCTTATTTTTTTCAAAAAATTCAGCTTCATTTGGCGTTTTCCCTGATTCTATAAATTGTACCCCCGATATTTACCGACAGATTGGCATCGCGCGGGCTCAGCCCGATAGACTCGATGGTGTTCAATCTATCGAGTTTTTCCATCTCGGCTAAGAAGTTTAAGAGAGTGGGAAAAGTGGTGGTTAGAGTAAGGCTGTAATTGCTTGTGGAAAGACCGCCGCTTTTCTTGGTGGAACTGCTTTCGGCTACGTTGGAGATCGAGACGGAAAGCGGGGTAATGGCCATAGTCGCCCCGAGACTCTCAAGCTTGGACGCGAAAAGTGTCGCCTCGACGTCGGCCGGCAGTTGCGCCAAAACATAGGTCTTTTGCGCTTGAATCTGAGCCGCTTTTTTGCTTTGAACTTCCAGAGTTTTTAATTTCTGGCTGGCGTCTGCAAGCTCCGCAGTCTTGTTCAGCCTCTCGTTCTTGAGTTCGATTAGTTTTTGGTAGGCATTCCAGTTTAGGAAAAAGATCATCCCCCCGAGGACTATAATAGAAACGGACACCAGAATAGAATTTTTATGGCTTTTGATAAAACTCATTTTGATCCTACGGTTTTAAGCACGACGCTGGTCGACAGGCCGAAGCTGAAGTTACTCTGGTCGGCGTTGAAGCTGGCGGATTTAAAAATGGAATTGGTGAACGATCCGGAGTCATCCAGAGTCTTGCGAAAGACCTCAATATCTTCCAGGGTCTTGGCTACGCCAGTCATGGTGACAGTGTATGCCATCCCTTTGGTTTTATCGGCCGCCGATCCTGAAATCGAGAGGTTGGAGACCTGAACGCTGGTTGGAACCAAGCTGGAAAAACCGGCGATGATCGAGGACCATTTGGGCCGATTTTCCACGGTAGTTTTGATCAGATCCAGGCGGCCGTTGACGAAAGCAATATCCTTTTCCAAGTCGCGATATTTGGCATTTTTTAAATCGATATCGGTTTTTTCATCGGTCAAAGAAGCGTTTTTAGCCACCAGCGAGTTTTGGAGAAAGTAGATTGTTAAATAATTGCCCACGACCAGCAAAAGTATTGCCAGAAAAAAAACCAGCAACTTGGCAAAAGTGGCATTTTTCTTTCGTTCGGTTTTAATCTCCTGGCTTAAGAGGTTGATCATTGTTCTTCCTTGTACATGGCCAGCCCCAGCGCGACTGCGTAACGACCGTCCAAGCCTTTCGGCGAATTTGAAACGGCGAATTGGGCGATGACCGACTTAATACCGATCCGTTTTTCGATGGCTGGACAGATATTTGGGATTAGACTGCCGCTACCGCAAACGCGGATCTCTGAAATCTTGCCGGCTTTGTAGTCTCTGGTCTGGTGGTAACGGATTGCTTTGATAATATCTTCGGCGATTTTATCAATGACAATATTCGGAACCGCCTCTTTGGGTAGACCGATTTTGTATTTGGCCGCCAAAAATTCCTGTCTGTCTTTAACCTCTCCGGAGATTTTTTGGATAATTTGATCGCCCCCGACATTGATAGTGGAGACAAAGCGAACCTGGCGGTTATCGACGATGGAGAGCCGGCTACTTTCGGTACCGATCTCCAGAATAAGGATTCCGCCTTTGTCTTCGGGCTTTATAGTGGCTCGGGCTGCCGCCAAAGCTTTGGTCTCAATCGCTAAAATGTTCAAATTGATCAATTTGAACATTTCCAAGTATTCATCCACCAGTGTTTTGGGTGTGGCAACCACTAGGACGTCGACCAAGGGTTCGTCCGGATGGGTGATCAGAACCTGCGAGTCGACATTGACGTCGGCAATGGCGACCGGAATGTATTGAGAAGCTTGATTCAGCGCTGCGGTCTTGAGCTCCTCCTCGGGCATCTTCGGCAACTGGATAGTTTTGGAAAAAACCAAGAACTCAGGCATCACGGTGACACAAGACCTGGCTTTGAGAGAACTGGGTTTCGCTTCTTTTATCGCTTGGTCGATAAGGCCGGCGATTTTCTGCTTGTCTTTGATGTGGTCCGATTCAATGATCGGCTCTGAGATTGGGATTTGATTGAATCCGATAACCTTGGCGGACTTGCCGGCCTGCTCGACGCCGACAATTTTAATACTTTCAAACCCGATATCTATCCCAATAACTTTATGACCGAGACTGAACAAAATGCCCCTCCAGTCGGCCAAAGGCCGACCCCTACTAAATTACTAATAAGTCACAAAAGTACGAAATTACGAATTGATGCGGTCATGACCAGTCAATACAGACAACATGATTACACTTTCATTTTACTCGGAATGGGGCGGGGAAACAACAGGGGTCTCTCCTCCCAGCACGTCTGTCCCAAAGCTCGTCCTCTCCCTCAAGCTCACTCTCTTCGGCAGGAGTCCCAGAACCAGATTGACGAAGTCAAGACCTCTAAAGATCCGAAGCTTTCGAGGTTTGTAGGAAGCATAGTCGGTCTTGGAGGCTACGAGGTTGTAGTTGCCCTCAGAGAGCCGGAGAT
>JAKAMI010000010.1 GCA_021812945.1 bacterium | reverse complement strand
GCTTCTTCCTTTTTCATGGCAATTACCTTTCAATAACTTATTAGTTCTTAACAGTATATGTTATTGCAGGGTTGTTACCACGAAAGAACGGAAGTAAGGGGTGTACGCTTTTATATCAAAGATAGCAAGTAATATTTTCTTCAGACATTAGATTTTGATTGCGATACGTGGGAGCCTATCTTAAGTCTTCCTTGCTATTCATAATAAGGATAATATACCAGATTGCAGCCGAAATTTAAATACCAATCATCAATTATAAGGGAGGAATATGGCAACAGATTCTGCGATTCGAAAATCTAACAGTGTTTCGAAGATCCGCTTTCACCAACCTGTAAACGAGCGATGACCCTCCTTCGCCAGTGCTACGCGGGACATGCCCTCCTTCGCGCTTCGTGGCTACGGCAGGGCAGGCCGTAATGTTAGCTGAGGAGCATTAAGCTAATTAGCCCCTAGAGCATCGACTGCCTTAGGGGCTTTTTTAGTGCGAGAAGTGTAGGCTTTCCTCGAAGGATAAAAATAGCCTCAAAAACGGTTGACAAAGGCGACGTTCTATGATATTATTCGACGGTCTCAGAGCTGTAACACTACACAGGTGGTTTTGGAGGCAAAGCCACAGAAGGAGACTGCCGTATGGCACAACCCGGATTACAGCTGATTGCCGTAACCCTCGTCGGCACAAGGCCGCTGCTTCTGGATCACATGGGTCTCGAAGACCTGCTGTCATTGGGCAGCGGCGAACGCTTGAGCTACGAGGAGCAGTGTCGCCGGCACCTTTCGGTCGATGCCCAGGGCAAGCCGGTTCTGCCGGCAAGTTACCTAATGGCATCGCTACGGGCAGCCGGACGCGAGGTCAAGGTAGGCAGGGTCAAGGTTTCGACCAAGACCGGCACCATTCTGCCGTCGTTCCTGACTCCGGTCGGGGAAGAGTTCCTGATCAAGCCGGGAGAATGGCAGATGGACAACCGCCAAGCTCGCAAGGACGGCAAACCGGTACGGGCGATCCGCCCGCGGTTCGACCGTTGGGAGGTTGAGGCGATGTTCGCTTTCACCCCCAGGGACGGACTGGACAGCAGTACCGCCATGCTCCTGTTTGAGATCGCCGGCCATAAGATAGGCGTCGGCGCATTCCGACGGGAGCTGTTCGGAGAGAGGAGGGGTACGTTCTTCGGCCAGTTCCGGATCAAGGACTGGGAAGTCGTAGACGTCTAGCACCACAATCGCGGCCTTCGGGCTAGCACACTACAGGACGGTGTTTGAGATGGCGAATGATGATACCCCGGGAGTTCCGGGCGAAGAGCAAGACGACGAGATCGTGTCAAGCGGTGGCGCCACCACAACCAAGCGCTTCCGTGTCCATTGCCGCAGTCTGTCCGCCATGATGCAGGACGCCATGAGCACCGAGAAGGTGATCGAGGTCCTGTTCCATGGCAACCGGCCGCAAAAGGCCAAGGACATCACCCCCGAAAAGGTCTGCGAAGAGGCACTGTACCGCGGTCCGAACGACGAGTTCGGGTTCCCGGGCAACAACCTCTACGCGACCCTGGTCAATGCCGGCCGGTACGTCAAGATCGGCCGCGCAGCAGTGACCAAGAGCGACAAGGCCACCATCCTGCCGTCGTTCCTGACCATTGACGACGAGTTCATCGCCTTCCTCGACCAGACGGTCAAATGGAAGGTGGACGCGCGTCGCGGTCAGAACGCACAAGGCACCGCCGTGGCTGTCATCCGTCCGAAGTTCCTCAAGTGGGAGTTCGAGACGGAGATCACGGTCACCATCGGCGATGGCGTGGACGAGTCAACCGTCAAGGAGCTGTTCCGCATGGCCGGCAGCCGGGTCGGGCTCTGCTCGTACCGGCCGGCCAAGGGCGGCTCGTACGGCCGCTTCGAGGTCGTGAGCTTCGACGAGTCGCCCGCCGCGTAACCAACGCGCCAACGTACCGGTTCGTCCTGGCTAGCTACAGTTTGCTTGTTCAGGGTGGAGCACAGGGTCCCGGCAATGTTACAAGGCCGGGACCTATTCGTATCTGGCTCACTTTCGCGACGTATGGTTCGCCCAACTCCCGTAGCGTAGACTAGAAGCACAGGGTTCCAGGGTAGCCTGGAACCAGTCAAATTACGCGAAGTCTCGCGGACTAAGGCAACACTTCGCCGCGTAACCCGAGCTGGAGTATTGCACTGGCTCAGGCATATATTGCCTGAGCATTGAAGCTAATAACGACGTGAGAAGAAAGGAGGTGATCCAGACGGAAGGTGATGCAAAGAGCCAGTCAAACCAGAGAGAGGAATGTGCAAGAATACTTATAGAAGCCCAAAAGCTTGGCCAGCAAGCAAAGTTGGCAAGAAGTCTGGGTGACAAAGCTTCGGCACGTGATCTCTGGACCCGGAAAACAGCATTAGCCTGCGAAGCCTACGAGATATACCACGAAACTGGTTTGGTTCTAATCTCGAAGGCTGAGGAACTGGTCAGCGTCATCTTCATTGATGGCGTACCACGGTTCCATCTGCTGGCTAGCGGAGTAGAGCGGTGGTTGGAACAGCAGGAACCAGCGACACGACGCGAGCAACTTCGAAGGCTCTTTAAGAGCCTTACGTCGTGACGTTAAGCTTCCTTTCGCGACCTGTACTGGCCCGACCTGACGCTGAGTGCAACACAGGGTCCTCGCGAATGCGCGGATCAATACACGCGTCGCGCCAGATTCCGGTTGAGTGGACTTTGCCAAAGTACCTCAACCTGTAGTTCAGCCCAGGGTCTTAGCAAATGGCGGAGATCATCAGCAGGAATGCAGTTTAGCAACGCTACCTCTACCATGCTAACCTGCGCTGCTGCACAGGATTTCGGCAGAGGCCGGAATCAGAAATATTCCGTAAACTCCAGCTTGTTTTCCTACAACCAGCTAGAGTCGAGTCGAGCACAGGGTGGGGCCATCCGGCCCCACCGTCACACTAAGCCCTAGAGATAGGTCTTTTTTTATCGCAAAATATTGACATCAGGCTCGAAAAGTGTTAGCATGAAGAATCCCTAAAGGGATAAGATGCAAATCCAACTTGGAAGGTTGTGTCCAACTTGCACGAGCTAACTCTCGCGGATCTCAAGAAACACTTTCCACACCCGGAGCTGCGAGATGTGCAGGCCGGGGCACTGTCCGCCATCGCGGAGTCGAAGACAGGAGTAGTGCTCGAGGTGCCAACCGGTGAGGGGAAAACCGCTATCGGTATCGCGGCACTCTCTGCGACTGCAGAAAAGGTAGGCGGCAGGTTGTTCTATGTCACGCCGACCAAGGCGTTGCTCGAACAGCTTGACCGTGTCTACCCCGAGCGATTCACGGTAGTTTACGGAAGGGCTGAATACCCGTGCCTCTACTACCATGACACCGGCAAGGACGTGAACGCGCGGGAAAGCCCGTGTTACCTTCTCAAGTGCCCGCATCGGGTCAGCCAGGAGACTGGCGAAACCGAAGAGGCAGGTGTCGTGCCGTGCCCATACCTTCTGGCGAAATTCGAAGCCAGGATGGCGATGGAGAAAAGTCGGCTGGTAGCCTGTACGGTTGCGTTTTACCTGACCAACAGGATGCTGGTCGCCGGCTGGACACAGCAGGAAGAGCCGTCGTGCATCGTCGTGGATGAGATTCACCAGCTGCCGCGGATTGCCAGAGGCATATTCGAGTACACCCTGTCCGACTGGCATCTGGCAAGATCCGCTGAGCTGATCAGCAGCCTCGACCAGGCCCAAGCCGATATCATCATCCGGTTTCGTAAGAGCTTCATGGGTATCTCGCTCAAACGAGACCCCAAAACGAAGTCTCTGTTCACGGCAGATGAGATCACAAGGCTGTTGGAGATCATGCGCGAGCTTGACGCCGAGGGCCTGGAGGCCAAGATCAAGCAGGCTGTTAGTGACGGCCGGATTGACCCGCAGGAAGACCGAACGGAGCTGAAACTCCTGGAGGACCTGACACGAAGTATTCCGCGGTTCATCTCCTCGCTGTCGTATTCGTTGCCAACCGGTGACCGCGAACCACTAAACTACGTCTACTCCTTCTACTACAAGAAGGACGATCCGGAGTTTGCGGATAGCCGCCGCAAGTCCCGTTACTACATGACAATCCGGGGCTACTATGTTCAGCCACTGATCAAACGAGTGATGGGCAGCAATGTGGTGGCTTATTCCGGCACCATCGGCAATCCGGACATCCTAGCCCACGAAACAGGGCTGCGCCTGCCGTTCTGCTCTTTCGGCTCAAGTTTTCCGGTCGGCAACGCCCGGATCTTCATGCCGAACAACACGCCCGACCTGGCAGCCAGTAAGCGCGCCAGGGACGACCTGAAAGACAGCCTCAAACTGATCGCCAAAGCCAGTAAACGGTTCGATAGTTCCGGACATCGGTCTCTGGTGGTCGTCATTTCCGACGACGAGCGCCAGAAGTTCATCGAGATTGCCGGACGCCAGGGATTGGAGGCAATCAGTTACGGAAATGGCATTACCGCCAAAGAAGCTGCCAGAAGGTTCGTCGCGGGAGAGGGTTCGGTGCTGGTTGGCACATCTGCCAACTATGCTGAGGGCATTGACTTGCCCAAAGGTATCGCACCGGTGATCTTCTTCCTGAGACCGGGCTATCAGCGCCCCGATGACCCCGAAGTACAGTTCGAACAGTCACGCTTCGGGAAGTCGAGGTGCTGGGCACTGTGGCAATGGCGGGTAATGATCGAAGCCCTGCAAGTCCGCGGCCGAAACATCCGGAATGCGGAAGACTTGGGGGTATGCATCTTTGTCTCCCAGGGTTTCCGGCACTTTCTCTACGGATCGCTACCGGAATGGCTTCGGCCGTCATATCGCAACGAGCGGCCATGGGAGCAGTGCATACGAGAAGTGGAGGAGCTACTACGCAAGTAGCAATACTCCGCACACCGGTTCGTGGCTCCGTATGCCAAGCTACTCTGGAGTTCGGCGCCGGGCAGGATCATCGGCTCTTGCCATCGCAGCCACTGCGTGCAGTACAGCAGGCTCTTGCTTGCTATGCCAATACGGACCAGACTTCAGCGCGGGGCGGAAACGAAGGATTCCGCCAAGCTTTATTCCGTACACCGAATCACGGTCCCGCATACTGACCTGGCTCAGGCCATACCGTGGTATGGCCCGCTATCGCTAGGGGCGACAGCGCACAGGCTTTCGCCATTGACAAAGTCGGCACATTTGGAGGCCACCGATATCCAGCTCGCCAACGTCACGTAGACCGAACTGCATTCGGGTTGCGTCAAGTGCACCAGGCTACGCCAAGCTGCGGCGCAGGGTAGGCAGAAAGCTGCCCACCATTGAGAATATGCTGTGTACTGGCTTGAGGTAAAGTCAGTTATCCTGTACTTCGCCATACTTTACCTCACCGCGCCATAGCATAGGGTAGCGACTTTGCTCATCGTTACTATAACTAATCCGGTCGAGTAACCTAACGCGCCCCACACCACAGTCGGCTAGAGAGCGGTGTTGCTAAGGGCAGGCGGGAATTCGCCTGCCCTTAGCAATTGAAACAAGGAAATTCCGTGGGTTGGAGTGTAGTCCGCTGACCTCTACTGGGCTTACCCAGCCTACAGCAGAGCGCAGGGCAGACGAGTACAATTCGTCCGCCATTACCATGATAGACTATAGCGCACTGCTCTATGCCTTGGTTGCGTAGCGTGCACCGCGGTGCCCCGCAGGGCGGGCAAATCAGTTGCCCACCACAACAACGCGGTTAGATCAACTGTGACTTAGCTATCCCGGGCTATCGCTCGGTACCCCTCAGCACAGAGCAGGGAGCAGATCATGCTCCCTGCTGTTCGTTATAAGGGGCTATGTAATAATCTAAAATTTGTTAAATTGTCCTCAAATATAATCGTTATCTGCGCACCAAGCTGGAATATTTTGAAACTTTAATAATCTTGGATACCTATTTATTCAGCTTTCGACAAAATCTTTCCCAAAGTTTCGTTTGTTAGACCTTTGGTTTGTATAAGCTCTCGCGTGGTCAAATAAAAATCCGGGTGGTCGTCCTCGTCCAGTCTTTCGCGGATATAGTAGAAAAGATGATTTTTGGTTCCGGTGTTCGGACAAACCAGAATGATCCCCGGAAAGGGTTTGCCGGTGTGATCCTGCCATAATAATATACGAGGTCGATAATAGTTAGAGCAAAACATCGTCAAAGCAGATGCTTGTTCCTAAACGCTTTTCCCGAAGATGACTTTAGATACTTTTTGAAATTCAAGGATAATTGCTTGTTTGCAAAACCAGCATACCACACTATTTTTACAGGCCTATACTTTGATGTATGTGGCACAACACCAGACTGATGTTTTTCTAATCTCTGTTTTAAATCACTCGTAGAACTAGCATAATAATTTTTATTAGATAGCTCTAATAGATATGTATAATGCAAACTTAGGGTTAATATCAGATTCTTGCACCTATTTATGGGCTTTTAAATAGTCCTATAAAGTGAATATCTCTCCTTGTTTACAATACTTTGTAAATAATTATGCCTTTATCGAATGCCGGACTACCAAATCAGAACATTCTAGGTGCACATATCTGATATTAAGCCCAAACTTAAATTTTTAAAATGTCCAACTTCGCCATAGGCTTCGCTGGACAAACTTCTTTTTATTTTATAGTGGTTTGCCAGGCGAAGCCAGAAGTTTGGTGGACCAACGGGGATTTGAACCCCGGACCTCCTCTATGCCATAGAGATGCTCTACCGGGCTGAGCTATTGGCCCATGATAATATTTATACTACCAAAAATGTCCGAAAATACAAGTTTTTCGGCTCTCTAATTCCCTGAATTATGACAACTATTTCGTTATGACGAAATAGTTGTCATAATATATTACTTGATTCCCATTAATAACTTTGACATTCTGAGGCTGCAACATATCGCATTATATTAGGATCCAGGTAGGATAAGTAAGATAAATTAACTTGGCGTAATCGTAATGTTTTGACGTAATGTAAAGTGTGCATGGTTCTCAGTTCTGATTTCTGGTCGAGTCTTTAAGGGGCGGATGATCGCGGGAAATTCTAGATGTCTTTTTTGTTGAAGATTAGGAGACCGGCAAGAGAGCCCAGAAGGAAAACACTCAGGAGAATGGCGACATCTTTAAATTCGATCGGGGAACCGGTCATAAGTTCGTAGGGTTTGTAATAATGGTAGAGGGAAAATGGTTTGAAATCTTTTAATTTATCAATAGCCGAAGCGAGCGTGGTTAGCATATAGAAAGCAAAAGTTAGTCCCAGAGTCATGGAAACCACCGAGGTCTTGCTGCGAAACAGCGAAGAAAATAGCAGGGCCAGACCGTAGATCGAGAGCAACATTATGTAGGCCATAAGCCACAATTTTGTCAGCCCGACTCCGCTGATCGAGATACCGTAGGCGGAACAGATCGGTTTTATCGCTAAGAGAGTAACCGCCGAAATTGCCGCGGTAAATACCAAGGTGGTGAAAAAATCGGAGAGAAATAACTTTGTGCGGGAAAGCGGCTGAGAAAGTTGGAAATCCATGGTCCTTTTCTCTATTGCTCCGGCAATAGTCGAGGAAGCGGCTCCGGCGATAAAAAAGGCCACGATAAAAATCAGGAAGAAAGATAAAATCTCCCCGGATAGGAACCCTTCGATAGAGGAGATGTCTTTTAGTCCGCCGGAAGTGTAAAAACCTTTGAAATAATCCGGCATCTGATTGATAAAAGCGTTGAAGTTAATAGATTTGACTGACGGAAACAACGAGATTATCAACCACAAATAAAACAACAAGCCGGCGGTATAGTAGATCGCGCCGCGATATTGGTCCAGTATTCGTCTTTTGATTTGATTGAACACGATATTGTACGGTGACCGCCACAGATCAATTCCACTGATTATCCACTCCTACCTGCCGGCAGGCAGGGATCCTGCAACCGATCTGTGGAGTTGATCTGTGGCGGTCACCTTTCCGATTAATGTTTCTCGTAATAATGAAAAAATATCTCTTCGAGCAAAGGCTCGTAGATGCGGTAGTCGTCTATCTGGTTCTTGGAGATCTCCCGAATCAGTTCGCCGATCTTGCCCGAGACGGTAAGCTCGTAGCCGCCGGGCTTTTTCTCGATTCGCTTAACGTTGAACTTGCTTAGGCCGCCAACCGGCAAAGTTTTGGCGGTCTCGACAAATATTTGACGGATATTTTTCTTTTTGAAATCATCGATATCCTCAATCTTTAGCAACTTGCCGGATTTTATAATCCCGACTCGGTCGCAGACTTTCTCCGTCTCGTTCAAAACATGAGTCGAGAGAAATATGGTGATGCCTCGACTTTTAGCCTCAAGAATCATTTTGTAAAATTCCTGCTGATTGACCGGATCAAGCCCGCTGGTCGGCTCGTCCATTATCAAAAGCCTCGGCTGGTGCATTAAAGCCAAAACCACCGCCAATTTTTGCTTGTTGCCTTTAGAGTATTCTCTGAGTTTTTTGCCCAGATCAACGGACAAGATTGAAATAAGATTTTTTAAATATTTCTCGTCGATCTTTTCCTTGAAGCCTTTATAGTACCCGATGATGGCTTTGCCGGTCAGATGCTCCGGCAAAAATACCTCGCCCGGAAGATAGCCGATCATCTTCTTTATCTCCTCGGAATGGCGGTTTACATCTAGGCCGAATATCTCGGCCGAGCCGGATGTGGGACGGATCAAGTCGAGGAATAGGCGAATAGTAGTCGTCTTGCCGGCGCCGTTTGGTCCGATGAAACCAAAAATCTCACCGGTTCTGATCCTGAGATTCAGATCTTTGACCCCGATGACTTTCCCATACCTTTTGGTTAGATTTTTTGTTTCAATCGCATACATACGTTTGAACTTACGTGGCTTCTCTTGTACTTTCGCAAGGAGATTTATGACTTTTCCACCATTATGGCCGTATCGGGACAAAAAGTCGAACAGTTGTGGCAGAGAATGCATTTTTTGTTATCTATTTTGGGCACCGGATTACCAAAAAAACCAATATCCGTCGACATCGAGATGGCCTTTACCGGACATTTAAGAAGACATATCTTACAACCTTTGCACAGAGTCGGGTAGACCGTAGAAATTTTTCCCTCGCTATCGTCCACTATCTTTGATGTTTTGGTTTTGTATATCGGTTTCGAATAATCGTGCCGTTCAAAAATAAACTCGTACCCCAAATCCAGAGCCAAAGTGTTTTGGTCACGGAGCAGTTCATTTTTCAAGAACTTTTTTCCAAGATAGTGCTCCAGCGCTTGCCATAAATACTTTTTATCCAAGTCAAATATCAGTTTGCTCATGGCCCCCAGAACGACAACGTTAAATACTTTTGGTTGAATCTTTTCCTGCGCCAGCCTGGTAGCCGGAATACCTAATAGTTCCTTGAAATGCGATGGTATTTTAGACCTATCTATAGTGGAGCTGTCAAAGATAACCGTGGTGCGCGGATTTACCAATTCGCTAACCTTCGGGATAGCTCTCTCGCGAAGTATCACGGCGATGTCGGCAAACTTAAAATGATACCCAAACGATTTTTCTCCGGATATAGTCACATAAGCGACAGATGGAGTTCCGCGCTGTTCCACGCCGAAAGAGGGTAAATAGCTCGAATCTAAACCGGAAAGGAAAGCGGCGTAAGCCAATGTTTCGGCAATGGTTTGGATTCCCTGCCCGCCCTCGCCGGCAATAAGTATATTCATTTAACTCCTACTAAATTACAAATAGCTTCACGAAAGTACGAAATTTAGTTTGTAGCGAAATAGAGCTTGACTTTGTCATCCTGAGCTTGCGAAGGATCTATTCCACAGGTAGAGATCCTTCGCAAGCTCAGGATGACAGACACTGGCTCAGAATGACAGATATTGGCTTGGGATGAAAATTACTCATCGCTGGCTAATAATTTAACTCGGTTATTCACCCAGAGGATACTTTTGTACCGGAAATTTATCTTCCATGTTTTTCAAAAATTCGAAAGAATCAGCAGCGTCGGTTTTCCAGTTGGTCGGGCAGATCGAGAGGATCTCGATAAAGCTGAAATGGTTTTTGTCGGAAGTTTCAAAGGCTTTTTTGAAAGCCGAGACGATCTGGCGGGGGTTTGAGACCGAAACCCGTTCGAGGTAGGCGCTTTGATCGGCCACCGAGCTTAGGAGTTTCAGGCCGTCCAGATAATTCCCGAAACCGGACGATTTTTTCCCGCTGGAGCTGGTGGTCGTGATCTCGCCCGGGAAGGTTGTCGGCGCCATCTGGCCGCCGGTCATGGCATAGTTAGTATTGTTAACCAGAATCGCCACGACCGGATCATCGCGATAAGCGGCATGGATCAGGGACTGCAATCCGATGGCGTAGCCGCCTCCGTCGCCCATATAGGCAACGGCAACTTTTTTAGGATTGGCTTTTTTAACTCCGATCATCACCGGAATAACTCGGCCGTGATGAGTTTGGATCGTATCGAAATCAAAAAAATCCCAGGCCAGAAGGGAACAGCCGATATCGATGCCAAAAACGACTTCAGCGGAAATTTTCAGCTCGTCTATGGTTGAGCCAAGTTGTTTTAGGATCATGGCGTGGCCGCAGCCGGGACAAAAGAAGTGCGGCTTGCTCGAATTTTTATAGCATTTCGGCATAGTTTTATAGTTCATTTACCCCCTTTCAGCGAATCGGCAATGTCTTCCGGCAGGAATCTGTAGGCAGGCTTAAAGACTTTAATGATTTTGGCGGAAACGGAGGCGGCATCGAGTTCGGCGCTAACCAAGTGGTAAAGCTGGCCGTAGGAGGATTCAAAAAACCAGATCTTTTTTTTGCCTCTGGCGGCCACCTTTAGATCTTGCTTCGGAAAAGGCCGCAGAGTTACCGGCCTGAAGAGCTGGTATTTTTTAGATTTGGGGTCGATAACTTTCAGCGCTTCTCTGATGACAAAAAAGACGGATCCGTGAGCGACAATCAATTCCGGCGCATTTTTGGGTCCTATCGATTCCGACCTGGCGATTAGCGAAGACTTCTCCTCGAAATCCAGGATATTTTTTGATAAATATTCGTAAAACTGCTCCTCTGAGCTGTAACAATTTCTCAGATTCTTTCCGGCCAGAAGGCTGCTATTTTGGTATGGATTCAAGGGATGCTTCAACTCGACTTCGGTTTTTTGTTTACCGATATAGCCGTCTCCTAGAACCAGAGTCGGAAACTTGTACCTCCAAGCGCTGTCAAATGCCTCAAGGGTGAAGTCGTACATTTCTTGGGGCGTACCGGCGGAATAAACTATTCGTAAACCCTCCCCGTTGCCGCCAAACACCGCCAAATTCAGCTCCTGCTGGCTGTAGTTGACCTGTCCGGTCGAGGGACCGCCTCTTTGCATGACGATGGTCACGGTTGGCAGACGCAAGTTTTCGGCCATAGATAGTCCGTCCTGCATCAAAACCGTCCCGGGACCGGAAGTGGCGGTAAAGGCTTTTACCCCCATCAAAACCGAACCGTTGACCGCAAACCCGGCCGTTGTCTCGTCTTCGGTTTGTAAAAATATCAGCCGGTCATTTTTGTCGGCTTCTTCAGACCAAATCTGCAATATTTCAGTCGAAGGAGTTATAGGATATCCATACATCGCTTGCGCTCCCGAAGCCAGGGCGCCTTGAACCGCGGCATCGTTGCCGCTTATAAACTTCTTCATTGAATTTCCTCTTGTTCTAATTCCTGAGCCATAGCCAACTCTTCATTTGGAGCCACAGCTTGTATTCTCAGACCCCGAAAACTATCGACATCTTTTGTGATCAGATCTCTGATTACAGATGAATTATATCCTATTTTTCCGGTAAAGGCCAAGACATCAGCTCCATTTAAGATCAAATTATAAGCGCCGATTTGTTTTTTTATCTCATAAACATATTTATCTATAGCCAGTTTTGCCATCTCTTTCCGGTCGCCGGACGGATCGGGCGGGGGAGCGGAATCGAATTTTTCGTCTTCGACTTTGTATCCAGCCAGACGTAATAAACTTTTCATATCACCGTCGGTGCCGGAGATACCGGCCAAGCCGGACCGAAGCTGTAAAATCTCCTCGGTTTTCGCGAGACCATATCTTTTTGCCAAATCCAAAACAATGCCCGGGTCGATAGCACCCGATCTAGTTTGCATAATCAAACCGTCCATCGGAGTATAACTCATCGAGGTTTCCTGCGGTAGGCCGTTTTTGATCGCCGCAATACTGCAGCCGGCGCCGAGATGAACACTGATAATTTTGAGATGGTTGCTCCGATCAATTTGGTTGGCGACGTATTGATGCGAAATCCCGTGAAAGCCAAACTTTCGATAGCCAAGGTTTGCGGAAATATGGCGGTTTATCGGCATCAATCTGGATAATTCCGGCAGATCAACAAAGTAACTCGTATCGAACACCACCGAATTCTTGATCCTCGGGAAATATTTGCGGAAAAGTTTAATAACGCTAATTGCCGGTGGATTATGAAGCGGAGCCAGATTGTTAAATTTTTCGATTTTTCGAATCGATTGCTTATCGGATATCGGATACGGACTTTTGAGATTTCCGCCGTGTGCCACTCGATGGCAAATTGCTTGGAGCGGCCGTTCGCTATTTGCAAATTTTTTAATACCAGCGCTCAAGGCTGTAAAGGAATTTTTATAATCTCGAGCGGATTTAAGTCCGTCAAAACAGCCCGATGATATCTCTCTAAGACCGGCTCCGAAAAGTTTGAATTTCAGCGACGAACTCCCCGTGTTGATTGCCAGAATCATAATTTATTTCTGTTATTGAGTTCTTTGATGATCAAATTATCAGTTCTCCCACAGTAGTTTTAGATATACCGGCGGCATTCGCCTCGTCCGTGTCGATGTGCACATCAAGATGAAAAGCCGGATCAATCCTCACCAAAACATTTTCAAAGGTTAAGGCTCTGGCGCCGGAAATCCTGACTTTTACCATTCCGTCTTCCTTTAGTCCCAAGCTCTCGGCCTTCTCCGGACTGATGTGGAGATGCCGGTGAGACACAATGGCCGCAGGCCTGACAATAGAGCCGTTCGGCCCGAACAGGATCATCTTCGATCCGATGGTTTTGCAGGCGCATTCGGCCAGCGGGGGATTGATAGAAAGTTTGTAGGCGTCCGTACGAGTAAGTTCGACTTGAGTGGAGTCTCGAAAGGGACCCAAGAAACGGGTGTTGAGACGTTCTTTTCCGTCCGTTGAAACCTCCACTATTTTATCTGAGGCAAACTCGCCCTTTTGACTCAAGTGCTTGATAACTTTGGGCTTACTTTGACCGAATAAAAGTTCGTAGTCTTCCTTGGTCAGATGCAAATGCCGGGCGGATATTTCCACTGTGACTTTCATTTTACTCCTTGTTGAGATTTTAGCACGGCTAAAAGAGACTTACCGCTCATTTCCGGGGGTTGTTTTATGTTGAAGATGTCGAGGATTGTCGGGGCAATGTTTGTCAAAGAATAATTGCTCTTGGCTACCATTGAAACCAGATCGCTGTGATCGGGCTCGGCATTTTTCATACTTTTGTCGACTAATATTATCGGCACGGGATTATAGGTATGATAGGCTTCGGATTCTTTGAGATATTTGCTCCCGATCATTTTTTCGCCGTTGCCGTGGTCGGCAGTCACAATCAAAGTAATCTTGTTTTCCTCAGCTAGTTTCAACAGTGTTCCCAGAGCCGTGTCGACCGCCCCGACGGCCTTTGATGTGGCCACGATGTCTCCGGTATGGGCGACTTCATCAACATTAGCATAATTTACCACTATTAATCCATAGAGATTTTTACTTACGCCGTCTTTTATGGCCTCCGTGATCAAACCGGCGGACATTTCCGGTTTTTCATTGAAACTTGCCACATCCGGAGATTTAATAATATTTCTTTTTTCCCCGGGAAAAAGTTCGTCTCGTCCACCATTAAAAAAATATGTGACGTGGGCGAGTTTTTCCGATTCGGCTACTTTAAGAATATTGATGTGATGCTTGCTCAAAAGCTCCGGCAGAGTATTGGAAATCTCTTTCTCGTTGAAAATGGGGAAAATATTGTGTCCTGCGTACTCGAGAAAATGATATTTCAGAATCGAGCAGATTCTCAGATTTACCGGCGGCCTGGAAAAAACACCGAACTTTTTAATGCCCAGGAGCGCCATTACCAGTTCTCTCATTCGGTCGCTTCTGAAATTTGTCAGGACAACCGCGTCATTGTTCTTGATATGGCCGACCGGAAAACCATTCTCGATAATGGTGGTGGGCGGAATAAATTCGTCCGATATTCGATCGTTGTAAGCTTGATGTACCGCTTGCTTGACATCCAGTGCCTTACTTTCAGTGCCCGAGCCGGTGACCGCCTTATAATACTTTTGGATTCTATCCCAGTGATTATCGCGATCCAGAGCGAAATACCGCCCGCAAACGCTGGCAATACGGCCGACCCCGATCTCCTTTAGATCATTGGTTAGCCTTTTTACGTAGATACCGGCACTGTCTTCTTCGACATCGCGGCCGTCGGTAATGGCGTGGATATAAACACGATGGAAGTTATTTCTTCTAAAAAATATCAGCAAAGACTTCAGATGCTGGTAAGAGCTATGAATGCAGCCCTCCGAAATCATACCTATGAGGTGGATATCGGAATTGTACCTCTGGGCATGGTCGATTGTTTTTAAGAGTTCGGCGTTTCGAATAAAATCCGCTGATTTTATCTGCTCGTCAATATACTCGCAGTCGCTGACAATCTCTCGGCCGCTCCCGATCATCATATGCCCGATCTCGGAATTGGCCAATGAGCCGCGAGCGTTATTGGCTGAAAAAAAGGATCTTAAAACCAGATGCGGATAATTTCTCCACAGATAATTGAAATTTTCGGGGTTTTGCATTTCAATGGCGTTCCCGCCCCAACCGGGCGAGACGCCCCATCCGTCCAAAATTGTCAAAACGATCGGTTTCATCCTAAGTTTCTCAAGTCGCTTAAGTATCCTAAGTTACTTAAGGCTAATTAATTCGCTCCGGCGATCAGAGAGGCCCCTGTCATGGCGCTTGGCTTCTCCAAGTTGTTGTAATTGAGTATGGTCGGGACAATGTTGCAAAGTTTGCCCTGTCCCAATTTTAGCAAATTCTTGGGCTGGCCGAAATCGGCTAAAATAAACGGTACCGGATTTGAAGTGTGCTCCGTGTTGGGCTCGCCTGAAAATATATCAAGCATTTTTTCAGCGTTGCCGTGGTCGGCGCAGACAAATAATTGGTTGTCTGTCAGCCGCATCTCGCGAATAATCTCACCCAAACACCGATCGACCTCCTCGACAGCCTGGACCGTAGCGGCCAGATTGCCGGTATGACCGACCATATCCGGATTGGCAAAATTGATCAGATAAAATCGATAGTCCTGTTCCAGCTTATCAAGCAGACCTCTCAGGACTCCGGCGGCGCTCATCTTGGGTGATAAATCATAAGTCGGGACTTTGGGAGAGGGAATAAGCTGACGGTCTTCACCCGGGAACGGCTGGCGGACCATCCCGTTGAAAAAGTAGGTGACATGCGCGTATTTTTCGGTTTCGGCGATATGGAATTGCTTCCAGCCCATCTTGCTTAAAACAGATGCGAACGGCGTAGGGACTTTTTCCGGACCAAAGGCGCTGTGCACAGCCAGATTTTCCTCGAAAGGCATAAAAGTTACGAAAAATAAGTTCTTTAGATACGTTCTGTCGAGAAAACCGTTAAACTTATCGCTGATAAACGCCTGCACCAGCTGCTTGGCGCGATCCGAGCGGAAATTAAAAAAAATCACGCTGTCGTTATCTTTTACCGTAGTCTTCAAAAGTCCTTTGTTGGCGACCAGAAAAGGTACTAAAAATTCGTCGGTGATATGGTTGCCGTAGGAGGTCAGAAGTCCGGCCTCAGCGCTCTCGAAAGTTTCTCCCAAGCCGTCAACCAAAACGTTGTAGGCTCTACTGGTACGTCCCCATCTGTTGTCTCGATCCATGGCATAATACCGGCCGCAAACGGAAGAAATCTGTCCCAATCCGACTTTTTTAATATATTGCTCGATTTTCCGGATATATTCCATGCCGGCCTCCGGACTCGAGTCGCGGCCATCGGTAAAAAGATCGAGATAGACACGCCGAAAATTTCTTTTTTGGCAAAGATCCAAAAGCGCAAATAAATGATCGATATGCGAGTGGTTGCCCCCGTCGCTCAAAAGCCCCATCAGATGGAGATTCGACTTATGCTCCTGAGCAAAATCTATGGCTTTGTTGATGTTCTGATTCTTATCGAAAGTCTTATTTTTTATCTCCTCGTTGATTATTTCGATATCCTGATGGACCACTTTGCCCGCGCCGATATTTAGATGACCGGCTTCGGAGTTGCCGCGGGCTGAATCGGGCAGGCCGACAGCCAATCCCGAGGCTAGAAGCGAGGTATTGGGATAGTTTTCAACAAGATAATCGTAACTCGGGGTCTTAGCGATAGCTATAGCGTTGCCGCCCCACTCACGATCCAGCCCCCAGCCGTCCAATATAGCTAAAACAATCTTTTTATTTGTGCTTGTTTGCATTTCCCTCCGACCAAATTATACCAAAGCCGAGAACATTTTCAAAATATAAAGTTGATTAGTCGATCTAAAAACCGACCCGTCCAGGCAAGATTATCCTCGCCTAAACGGGTCGCGGAAGATTGCACAGGGCCTACTTCTTTTTTTCAAGCTTGCGGCGGGCCGATCGGAAAATGTCTCCCGAGCAACCCTCCGGCAACGATCAACACTATCATCAGAACAGTTATAAACCCCACCCGCCCGCCATGGTTGTTCGCGACCGACCAAACGATGTTTACGACCGAGATGAGGATGAGGATCAAAACGGCGGATAACGCGTAATCGGCCGGGACTAGGGATTCTTTTTTCCTCTTCGACCGATTGGGGATGCGCGGCCACGAATCAGTCGCGCCCGCCATGAAAGAGACCAAAAAAGCAATCCCCGCAACCGACAGTGCAATATACCAGTGGACCATTGCAGATCGACCCTCCATGATTTGGCGAGCGAGCCAAATCCAAAGTTTATTTGCCGTGTGCAATGCTATATTAGCCTAATAGGACAACCGGGTCAAAACCCGATACCTTGAAAAATTTAGGTTGAATAACTATTTAGATTCCTTTATTTTTTCCTTAAAAGCTCGGACTATTATCTTGGTAATCTGGGGCACATCAAACTCGCCGGCGTTGATAACGAGATCGTAGGCCAAGGGGTCGTTGATGTCGCGGCCGAAATTCTTACGGATGAAAAGAGCTCTTTTGTTGTCCTCCTTCGCCACAATCCGCTTCGCCTGGGCGATGGACATTTTGGAATCGGCAGCCAACCGCTCGACCCTTTCGCTCAAAGGAGAAATAATTCGAACCTGCAGGCCCCAGGAAAACGGAGCGATGAAGTTAGCTCCGCGACCGACAATTATGGCCTTGCCTTTAGTTATTAAAGAAAGAATCACTCTTGAAAGATGCTTCATGTAGGTAGTTTCATTAACATGTTCGACATTGAACAAATTTTCAAAAAACTCTTCTATCTGTCCCAAGTATCGCTGATCCAAGGACTCGACTAAAAGATTTTTGACTTGAGCGCTGCTGGCGATCATTTCGATCAGTTCCTTATCGTAAACTCTAAAACCTAATTCGGCAGCCACGCTTTTAGCGATCAGCCCCTTTCCGCCGGAAAAATCTCGCGAGATAGTGATAAACGGTTGGGGTGATTTTTCCACTGCTTTTTTACTCGAGCCAGTCTTATTCCCCAGACTCCAGCCCCGATACTGTTTCTCTAAAAGCGCCAAACCTTGTTTCACGTCGCCTCCATTTTTTTAATTTTGAGAGCCAGATGACAAAGAGTCGGATCTGCGCTAAAATAGGTGTAATTGACCTAATTATATTTCATTTGCACCATAATGCAAAATATTCAACTCCCGGCCAATAATTCTAAAAAAGTTATCGAACAAGCCTCGGTAATACTTGGGCGGGACGGTTTGGTGGTTTTGCCCTCCGATACGGTTTTGGGCCTTTTGGCAAAGGTTTCAAAGGCGGGGATTGCTAAATTGGATAAGTTCAAAAAGCGGCGATCCGGTAAAAATTATTCTCTGATCTTTAGTGACACGGATCATCTCCAAGAGTATCTAGATATATCTGAAGATAACATGAAAATCGTTACCAAGAACTCACCGGGTCTCTTCACCTTCGTAGTCAAACCGATAAAAATCATCAACAAAGACATAGATCTGATTCTTGGTTCGGATCATCAGGTCGGCTTTCGTATCCCAACCTCAGAACTAATGCGGAAGTTAGCCATAAAATGCAATTTTCCGATCGTTGCCACTTCGGCCAATCTATCAGGAAAACCATCCGTGTATAATCATATTGAACTCATTGATCAAGTTTGGGATAAGATTAACGACATAGATCTCATTATCGAATCCGATACATCCGCTCATCGCCAAGCTTCTACCGTCATTGACCTGACTGGTCCCAGCCCAACCATCTTACGCGAAGGAAGCGGAAAATTGTTTTCGTAATTTAAGTTTTGTCATCCTGAACTTGTTTCAGGATCCCAGAACTTGATGTGCGATTGATGGGATTCCGGATCAAGTCCGGAATGACAAAAAAAGAAAGTCCCTCCGAGTCGTTAGAACAATGTACATAATCGTATGATCTAGACTAAATATTTTATTATAGTTTGTAATATTTACGAATTACTGAGTCCCAGTGGCAGTTGTTTTAATATTGACATCGAAATCGTCTAAGTGTAGTATTTCTACATACTCTGGTCGTAAATGCCATAACATGGAGGATGACAACATGCCGTGCCACGGAAGACCAGATGAAGCCACCGGTGTAGCTCAGACCACTGACAAGTCAGATGATGCTGTGGTCAGGTCCACTATCTCGTGCCCGGCGTGTGGACAGACCAACGACTTAGAGCACCGCAAGGGCAAAGGGCACCCCAACATCATCCGCTGCGTTCGGTGCGACGGGTGTCTACGCCAGAGCGAGGCGGATGAACACTCGTACACCTTCATCCCTGGCGCATAAGCGCATCTCCGCTCACATCTAGGCTGCCGTACGGGCGAGCGAACAGCTCGCCCGACCCATCTGGCCCGCTTAAAGAAAAACGCCGGAGAAATCCGGCTTTTATAAATTAAATGGTGCCGCTGCCCGGAGTCGAACCGGGATGGGTTTCCCCACACGATTTTGAGTCGTGCATGTATACCAATTTCATCACAGCGGCATATCGAAATTTTAGCAAAATAATGCTAGACTAGCAAGAAAAGGCACCCCCCCTCCTCGCGAAAGTACAAAAAAGGCAACAAAAGTACAAAAATGCAGATCAGGTTCGCCATAAACCGGATATCCTGAAAGCAAGTCGATGCACAAAACACAGACCATCACCGAAAAAGAATTACTGGAACTTTTTAGCGGCTACAAAAAAGTACGTTATTTTAACGTCTGGTGGCTGCTGGTTCTTTTTGTGGCTCTGTCAATAGTTTTTACCTTGATAATGAATTATCGCGCTATCTCTACCGTGGCCGATTTTTGGTTCTCGACCAAGGTGAACAATGTCTCCTACGAACAGCCTCTCATCAACCAGGTGATCGACAACACCGCTACCGTCAGCGAAGTATTGCCGGATGTCCCGCTTAACTCCATTTTTATAGACAAGATAAATGTCAAAGCGCCCGTCACTTTCGACGTCAACAACGATACCGCCTCTGTCGATTCGGGCTTAAAAAACGGGGTTATCCAGCTAAAAAACACGGCTCATCCCGGGGAAATCGGTAACGTTTTTATCACCGGCCATAGCTCCAATTATTTCTGGGAAAAGGGCGACTACAGTAGCATTTTTGCCCTCCTGAATAATCTTGAAAATGGCGATAATGTAGTCTTAAACTACAAAAACAGTCTTTATTTTTATAAAATCAGATCCAAAGCTATCGTCGCTCCCACCGATCTGACTCCGCTTAATCAATCCTCCGTTTCGGAACTGACTTTGATGACCTGTTATCCGGTCGGGACCAATCTAAAGAGACTAATCGTCAAGGCGGATCAGGTCAGGCCGGACCCCAAAACGAATCAAAAAAAGACGACAGGTTCGTCCTCGGGCGGTTTGCCTCAGATTAATCGTTAATTTATGGTAGCGCTTAGAACTGTGGTCCCGTCGGTGATTACCATGACCTGGCCACGATTTTTGAAGTTGATAGCCGCCGGACTTTTGTACTTGTAATCAAATAGTTTAACGTTATTGCTCCCATCGATACGGATAGCTCCGATCCCATCGTCGTCTTGGTAAACAATATAGTTTTGATTGGTGTAATAAACGGCTCGATAAATATTTTTTGAAAATCTGGTTACCAGCTTGCTGTTGGACCAGATTTCGTGATTGTTTGCAATCATTGGATTGTCGCTATTTACCAAAGAATCGTTGATAAATTGACTGTTATCGATATTATTGTTTATTGTGGCCTCGGGACGAATGCCGCTACGAAACAAAACGATATCCTTTTTCTCTAAAAGTTCGCCCGATTTTAGTTCTATACTGGCAAAATAAGAATAATAGCCGGATTTTTTTATCTCGATGTTGTATCTACCGGGTTCAAGATAGACGGGCTTCGGGGTTTTTTTCTCTTCGGTAATTCCGTTTATAATAATGTCGGCGGCCGGGTTGCTGATTAGGTGGGCGACTGAAACCTGATAGATCTTGCGGCTAGAAAAACTATACCGGTAGCCGGCGGCGTAACCGATAACTGTTGCCGCCGTCACAAACATTAGCGCAACATAAAGCAAAATACTTATTACTTTGTAGAAAATTCGTAATCTCATCACCATCTAATTTAGCAAATTTCTATTCTTTCCACCAGAGACGTCATTTCATGTAAACCACGGGATTCTACTTTTTAGATCTCGAGATTCTAAAAATAAGTTTGGGATTACAATCAGCGATAGTTTACTTGTATTATTAGACATTTTTAAGTACAATTTGGATGATCTTGAATCATTAAAACTACACGGTGGGGGAGATGTCGAAATTCAAAATTACCGGCCTAAAAAGCCTTAGAGGGAATATTAAGGTAATGGGGGCCAAAAACCTGGCCTTAAAGCTGATTGCCGCCTCTATACTCGCCCGCGGTAAAACCCGCCTGACCAACGTGCCGGATATTTTGGATATCCGCAAAATGATCGACTTGGTGGCCGGCCTCGGAGCAAAGGTCAAGTTTGAAAATAATATTCTGGAAATAGATACGGAAAGTATCAATTCCTCAGTTTTAGATCGTGATCTGGTTCGGCATTTTCGAGGTTCTATTGTTCTGGTCGGACCGCTTTTGTCTCGATTCAAAGAAGTTACCATTGCCCAACCCGGGGGATGCCTTATAGGAGCCAGACCGATAGATACCCACCTCAACGCTTTCAGCCAGCTCGGGATCAGGCACCGCGAATCCGGAGACAACCATCATTTTTCTCAAGGCAATGATGCCGATAAAGATGTTGAAGTTTGTCTTGATAAGCTTAGCGTGACGGCGACTGAAAATATTCTGATGGCCGGCGTCATCGGTAAGAGAAAAATCAGCTTGCGAGTGGCCGCCGTCGAGCCGGAGATAGGGGAGTTGATTGATTTTCTGAACCAAATGGGCGCCAAGATCACCGGCCGCGATACTCACTTCCTTGAGATCGAAGGTGTAAGCGAATTGAAATCCGTCTCCTTCAACATCATACCGGATCGGATTGAGGCGGCGACTTTAGCCATTATCGGTATTCTGACCAAAGGCGAGATCGTAATTGAAGATATTATTCCGTCTCATCTGGATATATTTTTCGAAAAACTTAGGGAAGCAAACGCCAACTTCGAAATTATCAAAAAAGAACGGGGCTACGGCGACTTGAAGATTCGCCGCTCGACTCATCTTAAAGCTGTCAACATCGACACCAGAACTTACCCGGGTTTCCCGACAGATCTTCAGTCTCCGTTTGCTATTTTGATGACTCAAGCCGACGGAGTCAGCCGGATTTTCGAAACGCTTTACGAGGGCCGCTTCAACTACCTGAAGGAAGTCGCCTCAATGGGAGCAACCGTTTCCATCCAAAGCCCGCATATTTTTATCATCTCCGGCCCGACACCTCTGTTCGGCAAAGAGATTAAAAGTTTGGATATTCGCGGCGGGGCGGCAGTGTTGATAGCGGCTCTCATTGCCAACGGTACGACCGTCATCGAGGGCATTGAGATGATCGACCGAGGCTATGAGCGAATCGACGAAAGATTAAATTCACTGGGGGCTAGGATTGAAAGGTTGTAAATGGCTCGTAGAATTGCGATCGATTTAGGCACCACTAATATCTTGGTATATGTCCCTTCGAGGGGCATTGTTGTTAATGAACCGACAGTCGTCGCTCTCCAAGCTGAAGATAACAAGATTGTGGCTATCGGAGACGAGGCCAAGAAAATGCTCGGTCGAACACCGGAGAGTATTCTAGCCGCTCATCCTTTAAGAGACGGAGTGATCGCCAGCTACAAGATGACCGAGGCAATGCTTCGGTATTTTATCAACAAAGTCACTAGCCGAGTCAGACTGTTTAAACCCGAAGTGATGATTTCCGTTCCGGTCGGAGTAACATCCACCGAGCGGCGGGCGGTAGTCGACGCCTGCCTGTCCGCCGGCGCCAAGGCGGCTTATATCATCAAGGAACCGATTGCCGCCGCTCTGGGAGCCGGTATTCCTATAGCTTCACCCAACGGAAATATGATCATTGACATCGGCGGCGGAACTACGGAGATTGCTGTAATTTCTCTCGGCGATGTGGTCGCGGCCACCTCGGTTCGAGTCGGCGGCAACAAAATCGATATTGCCATCCAAAACTATATTCGCAAAAAATATAATCTGATCATCGGCGAACAGACCGCCGAAGATGTCAAAATTAGAATCGGCAGTGTTAGTCCGCTAAAAAAAGAGTTGCAAATGGAGGTTTCCGGGTCCAATACTATCACCGGATTGCCGGAGAGCGTTATGGTATCTTCGTCGGATATTGTTCAGGCTATCAAGGAACCTTTGAACGAAATAATCAACGCTGTCAAATACGTTCTTCAACAAACGCCGCCCGAGCTGGCGGCAGATGTTATGGACAAAGGTATCGTCATCTCGGGCGGTGGAGCTCAGCTTAGAAACATCGACACGCTTTTCACCAAAATCACGGGCGTCTCCTGCCAGTCGGCCGAGGAACCGCTCCTCTGCGTAGCCAAAGGTGCGGGAATTGCCGTTGAAAACCTTGATCTTTACAAAAAATCGGTTCTCTGGGCCCGTTAATAGAACGATAACCGCCACAGACTTTATACCACAAATAACTCACAGATCAGCGAAAAATCTGTGGTATTGATCAGTGGAGGTCACTACATCCATCATATAAAAAAGATGAAAATCGGAATTGACGCTTCAAGCATCACCAAAGAGAAAGTTACGGGGGTTGAAAACTACGTTCGCAGCCTCGTTTTAGCCTTGAACGATCTGCAAACGGGGGATAATTTCTCCCTCTATGCCCCGGCCGATTTTTTTGATTTTCCAAAATTAAATTCCAACTTCGATATTGTCAAGAAACCATCCAGGAAATATTGGGGGCAGTTTACGCTTCCAAGACTGATCAATAAGAATCAACCGGACGTGGTTTTCTTTCCCTCAAACATCATCGCGCCGTTTATCCGCACCAAAGTCGTCTATCATTTTCACGATCTGGCTTGGCATTTTTATCCCAAGGCATACTCCAGAGAAATGAGGATGAGGCAATATTTGGCGGTCAAGCGCGCCAAGATGCGGGCGGAGCAGGTTATTGTTTCAAGCCGGTCATCCAAAAACGACCTAGTTAAGTATTTTGAGTTTGATACTGATAAAATTACGGTCATCCCGTTCGGTTACGATCGGAAAATCAAGAAGTATCGACTCAGCGAGAAAAATCGCTCGGGAATTGTCTCGGTCGGCCGTCTGGAGTCTCGCAAAAATACCATCCGGCTTCTTGAAGCATATAAACTCTACGCCGCCGCGGTCGACCGAGCGGAAGAGCTGACTCTTATAGGCAACCCCGGCTATGGTTTTGAGGAGATTCAATCCGAACTTGATCGTAGCATCAAATCGGGATTCAAGGTAAAATGGCTTTCCGGCTTGGACAATGAAGAATACTATAAAATCCTCGGACAATCCAAGGTTTTACTTTACCCGACACTATATGAAGGTTTCGGTCTACCGATCCTCGAAGCCTTTGCCGGTGGCGCCGCGGTCCTAAGCTCAGACACCTCTTCTATTCCGGAAATAACGGAAGACGGGGCGCTGCTGGTTGATCCCGAAAAAACCGGCGAGATCGCAAAGGCCCTAAAAATGCTCTGCCTCGATGATTCTTTAAGAACAAAAATCATCAAATACGGCGACCACCGCCTCAAAGACTTCTCCTGGGAGAAATGCGCCGCCTCAACCTTAAAAGTCTTAGAAGATGTTGCCAAGCAAACCTAAAATTGCTATCGTCCACGATTTATTACTCAAGCTCGGCGGCGCCGAGAATCTTTTGAAGCAACTCTTAAAGCTATTTCCGCAAGCGGAAATATTCACCCTTTTATATGATGAAAAGGAGACAAAATCAGCCTTCGAAAATCATCCTATCCACACCTCTTGTCTCCAGAAAAATAAAAAGGTTGCCCCGAGAAATTTCAAATTGCTGCTGCCGAAATTCCCTCAAGCCGTGGAAAAGTTCGATCTTAGCGGCTATGACCTGGTTATTTCGCATTCTAACTCTTTCGCTCACGGCGTAATCACGACCCCTAAGACCCTTCATCTATGTTATTGCCTTAGCCCAACCAGATATTTATATGATTGGAAAGACGAATATTTAGCCGAGAACAATCTTTTAAGGGGCTTGAAGTCATCGGTCGTGAAAAAAATTCTTTCAGACATCAGAGTCTGGGACACCGAGGCCTCCGTCCGTCCGGATCGCTACCTGGCCATTTCCGAGCATGTACGCCAAAGAATCAGGAAATATTACCGCTTGGACTCATCTGTGATCTATCCGGCGGTCGATCTTGACCAATTTGATCTCAATCAGGATAAACGCGAGGAGTATTACGTCATCATAAGCCGGCTCAGCCCGTATAAAAAAGTTGATCTTGCGGTCAACGCATTCAACGAATCCGGCAAAAGTTTACTTGTCGTCGGGACGGGAGAAGACGAAAAACGCCTGCGAAAGTTGGCTAGACCGAATATTGAGTTTTTGGGCTGGCAATCGGATAGATCACGGGGCGAATATTTGAGAAACGCCAGGGCGTTGATTTTTCCCGGCGAGGAGGATTTCGGTTTGACTCCGGTCGAAGCCATGGCTTGCGGCACTCCGGTAGTCGCATTCAAAAGGGGCGGCGTCACCGAGACAGTCAGAGATGGACAAGACGGAATTTTTTTTGATCAGCCGACCTCCGAATCGTTAAATTCAACTCTAGACCGTTTTGAGCAGCTACCGGATTTCGATCCGAACAGTCTTCGCCGCCGAGCGGAAAATTTCAATTTTGAGCATTTCAAAGAAGCATTTATCGGAGTTATTGATCAATATTATGGCAAAACCGGTTGAAATCTTGGGTATAAAAATAGATCCGTTGACACATGCCGAGTTCATTGAAAAACTCAAGCATCTTTTTCGAAAGCGAGGAAAATCCCAGATCGCGACTGTAAATTCCGAATTCATCGAAACCGCCCAAGTCAACCCCGACTTCAAGGATGTTATTAACTCTTCAAGCCTTCGTTTAGCCGACGGCATCGGAATTCTTATCGCCTCCAAGTTCAATTCCCTGCCGTTGACGGATATTCCGGTTCTTCGCACCTTGCAGGCGATTTATCAAATGAAAATTTGTCTCATCTCGCCGCTGTTTTATCCGAAATACATCAAAAGTGTTATCAGGGAGCGACTGGCGGGAGCTGATGTCGTCTACGATATTATCAAACTGTCACTTGATAATAATTACAAAATATTCCTGCTTGGCGCCCTGCCGGGAGTCGCCGATAAGGCTTCTTTGATCCTGCAAACTGACAATTACGGTCTTCGGGTTGTCGGGACTTACGCCGGTAGTCCAAACATCGAAGAAGAGGATAAGATCGTAAGTCTAATCAATAAGCACAAGGCCGATATCATATTTGTGGCTTTCGGCGCCCCGAAACAAGACCTTTGGATCGCTAGAAACCTTAAAAAAACCACCGCCAAACTGGCGGTAGGAGTCGGTGGAACTTTCGACTTTATCGCCGGAAATGCCAAGAGAGCCCCGCTTTGGATACAAAACCACGGCTTGGAATGGCTCTATCGTCTTGTCGCTCAGCCTAGCCGTCTCAAACGCCAAATAGCTCTGCCAAAGTTCCTCTGGTCGGTTTGCGTCAACAAAATAAAACAGCGATAATACCCCTAACGGCAACCCCCTCACTGTCGTTTCGAATGACAGGGTCTGAGCGATAGTCGAAGACAGGTTCTCGAAGAAAATCTCCTGTGGTAAGATGCCGCCAAAAACAGTTACCAAAACCACATCAAGTACACACTCTGTTAACTAAAAGTTAAAACTGCACTCATCTAAAAGATAAAACTGCACCTAATCTTTTTGAATAAATCTGAACACTTGTTTTAGTTTGTTGTTGTGCCAAATCCGTAGTTCTGGTGTTGAAATCTCTGGAATTGAGTGAAGCTCGACCATGGCTCCAACCGGAATATCTTTCTTAACCGTTAGGATTCTGCTTTGCCAGGAAATCTGGTGGTAGCCGTTAACCCGTCTTTGATCCCTTAGGCAGAAGATATCTATACTCAGACAGGAGATACTGGAACTGACGCTTCTTGACTCCGAGCTGGTTCAACACTTCCTTTAATTCCATCCTTTTTCTGATGTAAAGATTGAAAATCATCTTCACATTTTCAGTAGATAATCTGCGATGTAGCTGTGGCATTTTACTCCTTTCACTTTAATTATTGCTATTAAAGTGTAGAGCAAAAGTGCAGTGCAATTTTAACTTTTATATGTAGGGTGTTTGAGTCTGGGTAAGTGCAGTTTTATCTTTTAGCTAACAGCCGCCAAAACCACTCTTGACAAATTAAAATACTTGTGCTATAGTAACGGCGAAATAAGGATTTCTCTGATCCGAGAAGTATTCAGTCCCAGACTAGATATCCTCGGGTCAGGTACAGGGCTTCTCAGCCTTGTGCCCTAACCTTGTGTAAAACGTCATCCTTTAGGGTGGCATCCTGCCGCATCCTAGCGGCAATAGGAGGTGATCCTCGTGAAACATCGGGGATTTTCGCGAGTCGAGTTGCTGGTCGCTATCGTAGTCATCATTCTGGCGGGAGCTCTGGTGCTCCCGAAGCTACTCCACCAGAACGACCGAAATCTAGCAGTACCGTCGGGCGCTCTTGCGGCGGCTGATCCCGACCCGACGGGAGAGCTGGAGTTTGACCGTAGCCCCGACAGCTCGAGTTACAACTCGAGTGTGGTCCGCCAGAGTGCTCGCTGGCGGAGACAGCACCCAGCCGAGGCTACGGCTGAGGATGAGCGCCAGTTCGAGGCTCAAAAGGCACGCATGATGCGTACCAGGTGAATAGGCTGACTTTGGGTCTTGAACCAACCGTGTCCACCGTTGAAACCGACGGTGGGCGCGTTTTTTTAATGAGGACAACTAAGTAAAAAGTGGTATAATACGTTATAGTTATGAATATGATAAAGAGGGGTATGAAACTCATTCTGAATAAAACTGGGGCTGTTTTTTTGGTTCTGGGTTTTTTTCTGTTGTTTATAGTTGTATACGGTTTCTACTTCAAAAATATTTCTTTGAAATCGTTCAGGGCCCAAGGACAAGCACAGGCCATTACCATAACTTCCAAAACGGATTGGGACGCCGGTACTGAAGTTAATATTCTTTCCACTCCGCCTCCCGGGGCTGAAGATATCAAGATAAACAGCCTAACTGCCGGGTCCGAGATCACTCTGTCGGGTCATTCAATTACCGCTAGTCCCCATCAGGATAATGCGACTAATGCCGTTGACAATAATACTGGTAGCTATTGGGGCGACGTTACCGTTGACCATCCGCCGACAAATTATTGGATTGACGATATGGGATCACCCGTGACTGTCGCTAAAGCTAAGATTAGTTTTGATAGTTCAGGCGGTGCCGAAGGTGTGGTGCTTTCATATTCCAACAATAATATTGATTGGACGGATCTCCACCAATTTAGTCCACCAACAGGGATTGGTATCTATAATGAGTACAATATTTCGCCAGCGGTAACTGCCAGGTATTGGAAGATGGTTTGCGTTTCCTCTAATCCGGCACCAACAGTTAGAGTTTATGAATTGAAACTTTACACTACGGCTACTGCCACCCACACCTCGGCCTCAACCCAGCTCGACGGGACGAGTACTCTCCAGCACTGGGACAGTTTTGTACCGGATGCTACCATTCCGGCCAACTCCTCGATTGCGTTTCGTTTTAGAACCTCACCGGATTCCACGACTTGGTCTGGCTGGTCGGCTTCAACTCCCTACGCTGCTTCAATCAGTCTGGCCGGTTTAAGCCAGCAGCGTTATCTTCAAGTCGAATCAACTCTGACCTCCACTGACGGAGTCGCCAACCCGGCTCTCCACGCCTACACCGCCAACTACACTCGGGACTCGACCTGCGACGGCTTCAGTCATCTGACAATCTCACCCAGTACCGTCTCGATTCTCACTGGCGGCACAGCTGATTTCACGGCTCTGGCTGTCAACTCCGGAGGCTCTTCCATGCCCGGGGCGACTTTGTCCTACTCGGCCGACTCCGGCACTATCAACTCCAGCGGCCACTACACCGCTCCCTCGACTCCGGGGACTTACACCGTCACGGCTACCTCCTCCTGCGGAGGTTCGGTCACCGCCTCGGTGGTGGTTTCGGCTCCGGTGGTAGATACTTGCGCTAACTTCGACCATGTTTCTATTTCTCCTAAGTCTGCGACTGTCTCAACCGGACAGACTCTCTCCTTCACCATTTCAAGTTTCAACCATGACGGTTCAAGTAATCTAAGCCCGGCTACCGCTTCAGCTTCGGGCGGTTCAATCTCGGGAAGCGTCTTGACCGCTCCCTCGACTCCGGGGACTTACACCGTCACCGCTACCTCTGCCTGCGGGAGCACAGACACTCTGACTGTCACCGTCAAACCAGCGAATCCTTCTCCCAAACATCTTTGTTTCGGCCAGTTCAATGTTCCTCTGAACCAGCCCTGCGACGCTATTCTGCCTCAGATCCAAGTCATCTCTCCCAATGGCGGAGAAAGCTCTCAAATAGGCCGGGACCTACCCTTGAGTTTCAGGTTCCATCCGGGTCCGATGTCTCAGGGTACTGTCGAAGAGCTTAGAACCAAGAAGAACTCCAATGTTTTCATCGATCTTTATCTGACTCTGGATGACGGCTCCTACCAAAAGATCATCAGCGATGTTGATTACACCCGGAACTCCAGTCTCACGGATGCTTCAGGTACCGCTTTAGGCTCCGGAGACTATCTCAAGGTTGAGACCGTTTTCCCGGTTCCCAAGGATCTCTCCTACCTAACTCAAAAGGCTAGGATTCTGGCCAGATACCACACCTCCCCCGACGACTCGCCAGCCAGTCTCTCAACTGCTACTGATCCTCACACTGCCTTAGTGACTCTCGATACCTCGGATCAGGTCTTCTCCCTCACCTCGCCCGATGACTATCTCTGTCTGGTAGCCAAACAGAACGGTTACTGTCCCCCCAAGGATCTTTTTAGTCTGGACTATCTACTAACTATCTTCTCGCCCAAGGAGAACGACAGCTGGTCTCTAAACTCAGACCAGACTATCCGTTGGCATCTCAAGGCTGCCGCCAAGTCGTTAATCCCGACCAACGTCTCGGGTAATCCCGAAAGCTCAAACCAGAGCTCGGGAACCAGCTCAGGAGCAGACTCGGGCTCAAACCAGAGCTCGGGAGCCAAGACCGCTCTTGACCTGTCCTCTCGGCTTGATCCGGTCTTGTTCCAAGACCAGCTGGCGGCTCTGCTCAAGGACTACGTCTACGCCATTTATCTCTCAACTAACAACGGCCTCGACAACTACCCCATCGTTCTGGCTACCGATCTTAACCTCAAAGACCACCTCTTAGCCGAGCAAGAGATGAAAGAGATCACTGTCGGCACTGATCCGGCTCTTGTCACCAAACAGGCCAGAGTCAAGCTGGTCTTGTTAAACCAGCGCACCAACCAAGAGATCGTCTCAGCTCTCTCCGGCAGTTTCAGGATTCGCTCCCACTCTCTGATCGCCGGACTCTTCAATCCGGAGAACTGGCCTGATCTGGCTCTGGGCTTGACTCTGGTTCTAGCCGCTCTGGGAGCTTTCCTAAGACTGCTGCCGGCTCTAGCCAACCTTCTGTCCTTTACCACCCTGTCCGGACTTCTCTTAAACCTCCTGACTCGTCTAGCCGACCTCTTCGGTCTGTTACTCCTAGGTCTAAAGAAGAAACGTCTCCGAGGTCTGGTCTACGACTCGGCTACCTTAGAGCCGATCCCCGGAGCCAGAGTCCTGCTGCTTCGAGTCGAAGACACCCCTGAGTC
>JAKAMI010000034.1 GCA_021812945.1 bacterium | reverse complement strand
TGAGAATTGTGATAGAGTTTTCCATAGACCTCCTGCTTTAAGTTGGTTTTGTTGTTACAAACCAAGCTTAACCTAAACAGGAGGTTTTTTGTATTTTTGAAATTTTATTTGGACACTAGTGACGTATCCTGCGTGCCATTGACAAAAAGGCGGCAAATTGATATACTATGGTAATTTCCTGTTAGATTCTAGTAACTTAACAAAAAGGAGGACATGTGAAACATGTCAACTACGAAGCTCTGACTGCCTTCGAAGCAGTTAGTATGAGTCTGGTCGCGATCTTATCGATCACAGTCGGTACAATCTACGGCTCAATCTTATTCTAAAGCTCATTAAACAAGAATCTCCCCTTAAAAAGGAGATTTTTGTTTTGATCAGAATCGAATATCTGCTATAATGAGTAGAATTAGTATTAAAAAGAATTATTATGGCCAAGGGAGCGAAAACTGAAAATAAACAGAAAAAGTTAGCCATCGATAAAGACATGTGCATTGGTTGCGGACATTGCGCCGATAGCTGCCCCGAGGTTTTCAAACTAAGCGATGAAAGTGTCGCCCATGTCATCAGCCAAGACTTTGACAAATGCGGTTGCGACATTGAGCAGATTCGCTCCGAATGTCCGGTCGGCGCTATTGTTTGGGAAGATTAGTCGACCACAACACACACAGGAATTATACACAGAAAGGTCACAGAAATTATTGTTGGGGGTGACGTATTTGACTGGCCATCCTTCGCCCGAAGTATAGGGCTACGGACGGCAAAAATAACTTCGTTATTTTTGGAGGGGCGCAATAAGGACTAGAACAAATAATCTTTTTATCCTCTTTTTTATCTGGTGGTACGGACCGGGATTTTTGAAGTTGATAAAATATCTCAAGGCTGTGACTATCTATATCACCGATATGTTCTCGGTACAAATGATTTTTCAAACCTTGTTTCTGCCTTGGAAACGCGACCAAAGCGGAACCCATGGCTTGGCCTTGAACGAAAAGCTTATGGTCTGGCTTCTAAATCTGACATCGCGTCTCGTCGGCTTTATCGTCAAATCGATAGTCTTTTTTGTTTATATCTTGTTTATTTGCGGTTTTTTTGCCGTCTCGGTTATTTTAATTATCTCCTGGTTCTTGATGCCCGTCATCATCTTCGGCTTATTCCTGGCCGGAGTTTTTCAAATCTTATCTTCAATCCATGGCTAACAGCATTTATCTAAAACCCGGGGAGACGATAGTCTACAAAGCCGGCGGGCTGAAAAAGGTGGCCGAGAGCTTTTTCTTTGTGTTTTTGAAAATTCTCATCGGCCTCGGGACAGTTCTGGCTATTGCCTACTTATTGTTAGTGAGTGTAAACCTCTTAAAGCTCGATAATGTTATCTTGGGTTGGTCGATGATTCTGATTTCCCTGGGCATTTTTTCGCTTAGTTTTAATTACTATTATAAAGGCTACTTACTTCACTCCGATGAAGCCGATTTGGCCAAGACAAAATCATTAATTACTGAGGGCAAACCGGTCAACATCTGGAGTTGCTTCTCGATTGAACTTTCCGGCCGGTTGGCCGGGCGGGGTCTAAATTTCTCTAAGCCGGTCAACAGCCGGGACATTTTTCTTGCTATCATTGATTCCCGAGAAGTGCAGGAGCTTTTTGTGCGTCTGGCGATGCCAAAAAATGAGATGGTCGAGATCATCAAGACCTCGGACAAGGGAAACATGGATGTCGAGAAGATTTTTTCCAAAGCTCTTGACATCGCCATAGCCGAGAATCACCGGGCGATAGAACTGGGAGACCTGTTTTTGTCGCTTTGCCTATATGATCCGGTACTCAAGAATCTTATTTTTCAGCTTAAAATAGAGCCTTCCGATATCGCCAATGTGATTTTGTGGCAGACCAAAAATCGGATCCATTTTGAAAAACGCCGTCACTTTCTGGACCCCGACAACCTTACGCTAACCGGCGGCATTGGGCGGGACTGGGCGTACGGCTACACGGTGACACTGGAACAATATTCAAAAGATCTCTCAGAGACAGTAAAAATGGGCGGATTTGACAGTTTGCAACTGGAGGCCAAGGATCGGGAGATCGCCCAGATCGAGGAGACGCTGACCAGAGCCGAAAACCACAATGTTGTAGTAGTCGGTGATCCCGGGGTGGGTAAAAAAACCACCGTTTACGGCTTGGCTAAAAAGATTTTTCAAGGCAAATCGACCTCCGTGCTCTCGAACCGCCGGATGCTGGAAGTCGACATTGAAGCCGTTTTGGCCGGGGTGGGAGATCCGAGTCAGGTCATTTCCAGAATCCAAGCGATTTTCGGCGAGGCGGCCTACGCCGGCAACATTATTCTTTTTATAGACAACATCTCTAATATTGTGGCCACGGACAATAAGGTTGGGAGGATCAATGCCTTGGAGGCGCTACTTCCGTTTTTAGAGATGCCAAACATATTTATCATCGGCACGGTTGATCAAAAGGATTTCCGAAATTATTTTGCTCCCAACCAACTTCTGATGACTCATTTCGTTAAGGTAGATCTTCATGAGCCAAATTTTGACGAAACTATTCGGATTATCGAAGATGTCTTGCCCCAGATTGAAGGCCGAAACGGAGTAGTGGTCTGCTATGAGGCCATCAAAGAAGCTGTCAAACTGACTGATAAGTTTATGCAGAATCTTCCCCAGCCTCAAAAAACTATCGACCTCATAGACCAAGTTGCCACCAAAAAAGCGAGCGAAGGTGGGGGATTGGTTATGCCTGGTGATATCGATGCGGTGGTCAAAAATATAACCAACGTGCCGGTCGGAGAGATCGAGTCGAACGAAAAACAGATTCTTCTGAAACTGGAAGACGAAATGCACCAAAAGATTGTCGGACAAACCGAGGCCGTAACCGCTATCGCCAATGCGCTGCGCCGGGCGCGTGCCGGGGTGGTTGACTCGAAAAAACCGGTTGGCAGCTTTCTATTTCTGGGGCCGACCGGTGTCGGCAAAACCGAAACCGCCAAAACCCTGGCCGCCCAATACTTTGGTTCGGAGGAGGCGATGATCCGCTTCGATATGAGTGAATATCAGCAGAAAAGCGACATCTATCGGCTGATTGGCGATCCGGAGGATGAGAACAGCCAGGGACTTTTAACTTCTCAGGTCAGAGAAAAACCTTTTTCACTACTTTTATTTGATGAAGTGGAAAAGGCAGACCCGGACATTCTCAATTTATTTTTACAAATTTTAGACGAAGGCAACATTACTGATTCGCAAGGTGTTAAATGCTCGTTTCAAAGCGCCATTATTATCTTAACCTCAAATGCCGGAAGCGAATTTATCCGTCAAGCGAGCCGACAAAAGATCGTGTATGAGGAACTACAAAAAGGCCTGATAAATTTTGTTCAACAGGAAAATTTTTTCCGTCCGGAATTCCTAAATAGATTCACTCAAGTTATCGTTTTTAGACCCCTGACCCTTGAAGAAATTATCAAGGTCGCCGAGTTTATGATCAAGAAACTGGTTGAGCACTTGGTGGCCGAGCGCGGAGTTTTCGTAACCGTGACACCGGAAGCGATTAGAAAATTGGCGGAGCTGGGTTTTGATCCGGAGATGGGCGCGCGACCAATGCAACGCTCGATCCAGGAACACTTGGAAAATGTCCTAGCCAAAAAACTTCTTTCGGGCGAGATCAACCGAGGAGATAAACTGACTATAGATATCTTGGATCTTGAGATTTAGGTTTGGCTATAAGCCATACCTAATTTTTTTATTATCTAGCGGCTATCTTTTATGTTCCGAGTGTCTAAATTCTGTTTTTATTGTTTGCAGAATTCCACTAAATTATTTAAATTTAAATTATTGAAGAATTATCAAACATTATGACATTATTTTCGTCATGACGAAAATAATGTCATAATATGTTTCACTCTGAGTTTGGCATGACCGGCAAGAAAAGTTGAGTTTAATGCATTAAGTATTCATGAATCATAAAGTGTTCATGAATGAAGTAAATTGTGGTAATTTGGATTTATATCCAGACTAAAAGAAATTAGGGGATGGGAAAAAAGTTTCAAAATATTTTAAATATCAAATCGATCTTCAGTATTCTAGGCGTTGTCCTGGTATTTTTCGGTATTTTTTATTTACAGTCTCGAAATAGAGCCTTAAAAGAGGGGCAAAACTATCCGAAAGAGGGCAGTGGTTGGCTCAAAACCGACGATCGGCCGGCAACCCAGAGCTTAACTTCGAAAACAACCGATACCGTATCGAGTCAGAAGAATGAGAATTTTGAACCGGTATCGATACCGGCGAAGAAAATCTTGAATGTCCCTTTTGCTTCTCAAGCGCCGTTTGGCAACTGGTCGGAACCTTACGAGAGTGGCTGTGAAGAGGCTTCGATTATAATGGTTGAGCATTATCTTCAAAATCAAGCCTTATCAAAAGATCAAATGAAGTCGGAGATAGACGCCGCGGTAGCCTGGCAGATCCGGAATTGGGGAGGGCACAATGACCTAAACGCAGAAGCGACTTTGAAACTGGCTCGGGATTACTTCAAACTGAACGGGCAGGTGATCTCCAATCCGACCGTTGATCAGATTAAAAAACTTATCGCCGGAGGACAACCGGTTATCGTACCGACTGCCGGACGACTACTGGGTAATCCGAACTTCAACGGCGCCGGTCCGGAATATCATATGTTAGTAATAGTCGGTTACGATGATGCGGAGGGCATTTTCATCACCAACGATCCCGGCATTCGCCAAGGAGAACGCTACATCTATAAGTATGACACCATCATACACTCGATCTCCGGCCCGAAAGTGGATATGGAGAAGAAAGTTTTAGTACTTGGAAGTTAGTCTCGTACGTCTTAAATAAGTGTTTGATATTTGATACTCTGCAATTACTCTGATGTCATTCTATTATTTTGAAGTTTGAGATTTGAATTTTGAGTATATTCATAAATAACTCTTTCTAAGAGTTATTTATGAATATACACCGGCGTCCCGATATCCGCCCAGTTATAGACGGTTTGGGCGGGGCCGACGCCGAGACGAATACAACCGTGAGAAACCGGAGTGCCTAGGTGATTTTCGCCCTCTTTCAGACCACCCGGCCATTCGGGCAGTTCGTGAATACCATAACCGCCGCCCAGAGAGTTCCACCAGGGCATATAGAGCCCATAGGGTGCTGACCAAGCCATCGGGTCCTTGTTGACTACATATCGGATACCGACAGGTGTCGGGGTGCTCCATTTGCCCGTGGAAACCGGATATTGGGCAACCTGATTTGCCCCATCAAACAAATACATCTGTTGATGCGTCAGATCGACGTCGATATATCTTCCGGGAAAACGGCCGGGAACTATTCCCTCATCGGGAAACACTAACTGATCGGTGAATGTATCTTGAATTACACTCAGATTGATAACGACAGACGACGCTCCACTGGTCATGAAATTCTTGATTTTAGAGGTGGCGTCGTTTCTGTCTAGGTGCCGCCCGTTTGACCCCTCGGAAATGACTGCTTGGGTAACCGAGTTGATTTTTCGGTTGACAACCGCAATATCTATTTTTCGGGTCAGGGAACCGGCCACGTATGCTGCGATTTGATTGCTGTCAACCGAAGCGATAACATGGCCGGACGGATCTTTGGGGAAACTAATCCATCTGCCAATCTGTTCGCGACTTACGGTAAAAGTCTGATCATCGGTTTGAAGGGTGATGGAACGGGCCATTAGCGCTTCGGCCTGCCCCCTGGCATTTTCTAGGTCTGATTCAACTATTGATGGGCTGGAAAACGTGGTTTTAACGGTGATAATTTTAGAAGTCCGGTTTGAGATTACACCGGATATTTTTGAGATCAAGTCTTTTGAATCTACAGTAAAACCTCTTTGTGAGGCCGAAATTACCACTTTGCCGTTATCGATCGATATTTGCGAATCGACTGATTTCTGGGCCAGATCGGATGAGATTTTTTGGATCAAAGCATCAAATTTTTGACTATCGGTCTTGAGAATTGCCTCAATCTTTTGATCTTCATAGATAGTGGCAGCCGATTTGTAAATGTCTAAAAAGAAATTTGGATCACGTCCGAGTCCGTAAGCGTTGTTTATCATTTGGTTGACGTCCAGGGTAGCCCCCGCATCGGCGAAAGTGACCTCAGTTTTTTTCTGTTCGCTAGTAATGGTGATTTTCTGTTGGGCCAGTTTTTTATTGTAGTTATTTACGGTTGCTTTGGCGTCGGATAAACTCTGACCGCTCAAGTTGATGTCGTTGAACTGGATATTGGGATATATTTTATTGGCATATGCCTTCTGGTAGGACAAAAGATATATCGTCGCGCCCAAAGCAAGAACCAAAAAGACCAAAAAACCCTCCATGAAACCAAGGAGAATTTTTTTTCGTCTGGCTTTTTTAGGGTCCATTCCCTCCGTTTGCATACTTGAATTTTTCTATGGATAATTTTTGCCGCCCCGCTTTCGCCGCATCTAACGTGGTGGGCTTGGCAGGGATCGAACCTGCGACCAACCGGTTATGAGCCGGCCGCTCTAACCACTGAGCTACAAGCCCATAAAGACAAAATCGGATCATCTTTTTTCGCCTAAATATAATTTACCAAAATATTTGTTTAACGACAATAGTTTTTAGTAAAACGCCTACTACTTAAGGCACTAGTGTCCAAATAAAATTTCAAAAATACAAAAAACCTCCTGTTTAGGTTAAGCTTGGTTTGTAACAACAAAACCAACTTAAAGCAGGAGGTCTATGGAAAACTC